>NZ_JBOFOO010000111.1:0-10718 GCF_051659485.1 Craterilacuibacter sp.
AAAAATTCAGCTCAGTGATGGTTCGCGCATCAGCAGGGTCGACAAATCCGCCACCCGCTGCTTCAGTTCACGCCTATCGACTATCATGTCGACCGCGCCTTTTTCCAGCAGGAACTCGGCGCGCTGGAAACCTTCGGGCAAGGTCTCGCGTACCGTCTGCTCGATCACACGTGGCCCGGCAAAGCCGATCAGGGCATTGGGTTCGGCAATGACCACATCCCCTAGAAAGGCAAACGAAGCCGACACGCCCCCCATGGTCGGGTCGGTCAGTATAGAGATAAACGGCAACCTGGCCTGCGTCAGCAAATCGAGCGCGGCGCTGGTCTTGGCCATCTGCATCAGCGAGTTCAGCCCCTCCTGCATGCGCGCGCCACCGGAAGCGGCCACGCAGATAAAGGGGGCACGCGCCTCGACTGCAGCGTGTACGCCGCGTACGAAACGCTCACCGACCACCGAGCCCATGGAGCCACCGATAAAACGGAACTCGAAGGCGGCGACCACGGCAGGCAGGGTCAGCATGCTGCCCTGCATGACAACGATGGCATCATCCTCGCCGGTAGCGGCGCGGGAAGCCGCCAGCCTGTCCGGATATTTTTTACTGTCCTTGAACTTGAGGATGTCGATAGGCTTAACCTCGGCGCCGATTTCGCGCCGCCCCTCTTCATCCAGCAGCATATCCAGACGCGCGCGCGCACCCAAGGCATGGTGATGATTGCACTTGGGGCAGACCTGCAGGTTGCTCTGCAAATCGGTGTAATACAGCACTGCTTCACAGGCCGGACATTTGCTCCACAAGCCTTCCGGAACGGAGGAGGCCTTGTCGGAGCGGCTGTCCCGCTTGATTTTCGGTGGCAAGAGCTTATTGAGCCAGCTCATCGAGATTCCTTACAGTCTTGCCAGGCGCCCTTGCGGGCCCCGGGAACGGGTGTGCTAACGGATGGCAGCCTTTAGCGTGGCCACCAGACGGGTCAACTGCTCTTTGGCAGTCTGCTCTGTTGCCGCCTCGATTTCCTGAATCAGACGGCTGCCAACGATAATGGCATCGGCCGTAGCCGATAAAGCACGGGCAGTTTCGGCATCACGAATACCAAAACCCACACCGATGGGCAGCCGGATAGTTTGTCTGAGGGCGGCAATTTTACCTGCTACAGCGTCAATGTCCAGATTCCCGGCACCTGTAACCCCATTTAGCGAGACGTAATAGACGTAACCTGTCGCGTGAGCGGCAATCTCGGCCACCCTTGCCGCCGTCGTGGTCGGTGCAATCAGGAACACCGGATCCAGCCCCGATGCTTTCAGTGCCCCCGACAACTCGGCTGCTTCTTGCGGCGGACAATCTACCGTCAGCACGCCATCTACACCGGCCTCGGCCGCGCGCCGGGCGAACTCGGCATAGCCCATGGAAAACACCGGATTGAGATAGCCCATCAGCACCACAGGGGTCTCGGCATTGCGCTGGCGGAATTCAGCCACCATCGCCAGTACATCCTTGAGCCCGACACCGTGAGCCAAGGCGCGCTCGGACGCCTTCTGTATCACCGGACCATCGGCCATCGGGTCTGAAAAAGGCACGCCCAGTTCGATAATGTCGGCGCCGCCATCGACCAGGCCATGCATCAGTTCGACAGTCAGGCCGGGATTGGGGTCCCCGGCAGTAATAAACGGAATCAGCGCCTTGGCACCATCCAGCCGGGTAAAACACGCAGAAATTCGCGACATGATCGTCCCCTTACAGTGTCATGCCGACAAGGCCGGCGACAGTATTGATATCCTTGTCGCCACGACCGGACAAATTGACCAGAATGACTTGATCCTTGCCCATGGCCGGCGCCACTTTGGCCGCCCATGCCAGTGCATGACTGGATTCAAGTGCCGGAATAATGCCTTCCAGATGGCAGCAATCATGAAATGCCGCCAGCGCTTCGCTGTCATTGATTGCCGTATATTCGGCGCGCCCGATATCTTTCAGATAGCTGTGCTCGGGCCCCACGCCAGGGTAGTCAAGGCCTGCAGACACCGAATGGGTCTCGATGATCTGGCCATTGTCGTCCTGCATCAGATAGCTTTTGAAGCCGTGCAGCACGCCGGGGCGACCCGCAGACAAGGGCGCGGCATGGCGGCCGGTTTCGACGCCGTCACCGCCGGCTTCCACCCCGACCAGACGCACACCCTCGACCGGGATATACGGGTAGAACATGCCGATCGCGTTGGAGCCGCCACCGACACAAGCGACCACTACATCGGGCTGGCGACCGATGGCCTCGGGCATCTGCACCTTGGCTTCATTGCCGATCACCGACACGAAGTCGCGCACCAGCATAGGGTAAGGATGCGGACCGGCGGCGGTACCCAGAATATAGAAGGTCGAATCGACATTGGTCACCCAGTCGCGCATCGCCTCGTTCAGCGCATCTTTCAGGGTCTTCGAGCCGCTCTCGACCGGCACCACGGTCGCGCCCAGCAGCTTCATGCGGAACACATTGGAGGCTTGGCGCTTGATGTCTTCGGCACCCATATACACCACGCACTCCATGCCGTAGCGCGCGGCCACAGTGGCAGTAGCGACACCGTGCTGACCGGCGCCGGTCTCGGCAATCACCCGCTTCTTGCCCATGCGCCGCGCGAGCAAGGCCTGACCGATGGCGTTATTGATCTTGTGCGCACCGGTGTGATTGAGGTCTTCACGCTTGAGCCAGATCTGCGCCCCGCCCAGGGTTTCGGACCAACGGCGGGCGTGATACACCGGACTGGGGCGTCCGACATAGTGCGCCAGCTCGTAATGGTATTCCGCCCAGAAAGCAGGATCATCCTTGGCTCTGGCATACTCGGCCTGCAGCTCGTCCAGCGCCGCCATCAGTGTTTCTGCAACATACACGCCCCCGTGCGGGCCAAAGTGGCCAGCCGGATCGGGCAGATCATAGCGATCCATGTCTTGCTCCTGAAATGAAGGCTGCCATACGGGCAGCGTCCTTGATTCCTTTTTGCGTCTCGACACCACTGGAGACATCAACCGCTGCCGGGCGCACCCGGCGTACGGCTTCGGCAATATTGTGTTCGTCCAGGCCTCCCGACAGAATCAGGGGCAGCGGCAAATCCTGTGGCAGCAGACTCCAGTCAAAAACCTGGCCGGTGCCGCCATGCACACCTTCGACAAAAGCATCGGTCAGCAAGGCGCGCGCAGAGGCATAGCGTTTGGCGCAGGCGGTAAGGTCGGTGCCGGCCTGCACCCGCACCGCCTTGAGATAGGGGCGGTGAAAGCTGGCACAAAATTCAGGGCTCTCGTCGCCGTGAAACTGCAGGATATCGATGGCGCACTCGGACAGTACGGTATCCACCCACTCGCGTGTCGGGTCGACAAACAAGCCGACCACACTCACAAATGTCGGCAAGGCGGCAATGATGGCCGCAGCGCGGGCAATAGAGACATTGCGCGGGCTTTTCGGGTAGAACACCAGCCCGATCGCATCCGCCCCCAGTCGCGCAGCCTCGACACCATCCTCGACACGGGTCAGCCCGCATATTTTCACGCGCACACTCATATTTGCCCTTCCCCTATCGCCACAAGGCCAGACGCGCCGGATCGGGCACGCTAGGCAAATCGAAATGTCCGGGATAACCCACCCCGGTCAGGTACAGCCCGTCCGGCATGAAAGTCGGCGGCGCCTTGGTGCGGTCGCTCGCCTGCAATAGTGCACTCATGCCTTCACTTGTCAGGCTGCCCTTGCCCACATACACCAAAGCACCGACGATATTGCGCACCATGTGGTGCAAGAAGGCATCAGCTTTCAGGTCAAAGCGTATCAGGCCGCCACTGGCGGTAATATCCAGCAGTTGCAAATCCTTGACCGGCGTCTTGGCCTGGCACTCGGCCGCACGAAAACTGGAAAAATCATGCCGCCCGATCAAGCGCTGTGCCGCATCCTGCATCGCCGCCACATCCAGCGCACCGTAATACCAGCCTACCTTGCCTGCAGTCAGGCTGGGGCGCACCGGGTGCGACAGCAAAAAATAGCTATAGGCACGTGAAAATGCCGAAAAACGCGCATGAAAGACATCGTCCACTTCACGCGACCACAACACCGCCACTTCGGGCGGCAGATGCGCATTGACCCCGCGCACCCAGGCATTCAGCGGGCGGCGGGCTTGCGTTTCAAAATGGACCACCTGCATGGCTGCATGCACGCCGGCATCGGTGCGTCCGGCCGCAATCGTGGTAATCGGCTCGCCCGCTATCGTGCTGAGCGCGGCGTTCAATCTGTCCTGAACGGTATTGCCATGCGGCTGGGTCTGCCAGCCGGCAAAAGCACGGCCATCGTATTCGAGGCCTAGTGCGATTCTCATGCCCAAACTTTCATCAAAAATCCTGTGACTAGCCATGCCATCAGCACAAAAAGATACTCGCGTTTGCGCCAATGGCAAAGTCTCAACTCTACCTGATCAGGGCCGGCTGGAGCTATGCCCTGTTGCAACAAGATGCGCATTTCCTGCAATAAAGCGCGAAACGGCTGACTGAGCAGGCGTTCGGCGTGATAAAGCGTCAGCCACAGACGCAAGGCTAGCGTTTTGGCAGGCAAGCCCAGCCTCGCCAGCGGGGCACACAATTGATAAAGCGCCGCCAGCATGGCTTCGCGCCCGGCATACAGCCACAAGGCACGCACCAGCCACACCGCCACCAACAGCCGCGCGGCCTGCAAGCCACCCGCGTGCAAACCCTGCCAGCTGGGTGCCCACAGGCTATCAAACAGCGCATCCCCCGGCACGGTCCAGCCCATCAACAGCATGAGCGACAACAAGAGGTAGCGCATACGTTTGAATGCAGAGATCAGTAGCGCGGCATTGCGCCACCACAGCCCCCCGGCCAGCAGGGCGCACAAGCCCGCCAGCCAATATGCCGGCATCACCGCCAGCAGCAACACCAAGGCAAGCCAGGCACACAAATAGGCACCCGGTGCCATCGGCCAGTCAGAACGTTGCACGGCTATCCTGCGCGGCCCGGTCCGCCGCTTCACGGTCTCCCATTTCGGCAAACAAACGCGACAGTGCAAGTTCGGCCGAGTCCACCGGCGGCCCGCTCATGGCCTGATGATCTATCTGCAATAGCGCCACCGACTCATCCACATAATGCTGCCCCGCAATAGCCGCATCCACCATGGCGCTATCTGCAGGCACGGCCGCATCCATAAGGCCCGGCACCCGCACAGGGACTGCAACAGCCTCTAGGCTGGATTTTTCCCCGGCAGCATGACGGCGACGACGCAACTGCCAGGCCAGCAGGCTCATGACCGCCACCCCGCCAGCACCACCGGCAAGCCAGCGCGCCAGCTCCCCGTCCAGCAGTGTGTCATCGACATCCACCCCGGCAGAAGCAAGCGGCATAAGCGACTGACGGGCGAGTTCGCGCTCAAGTGCAGCCAGCCGCGCCTGCGCCTGCTGCAACTGCACAATGCTGCGCTCGGCCCTGGCCTTATCCACCGCCTCGGCATCCGCTGCGACAGGTGCTTGCACTATCTCTTTGGCCGGTGGCGGCTCGGATAACGCCCGCGCGGGCGCACTGGCAATACGCCGCGTGCTGGAGGGTGCATCAGGCAATACCAGTTTTGCACCCGCCAACAGGCGGTTGGCATCCCCAGCGACAAAGGCGCGGGGATTGGCCGCCAACAAAAGTCGTGTTGCCTTCTCCTGCGACAGGCGCGGATAAAAACGCCGAACCAGTGCAAAGGCTGTATCCCCCGTCGCCACCCGGTAAGACACAGGCCGCCGCGCAGGCGGCAACGCATCCGCCAGCGGCAAAAATGGCCGCGATCTGTCACCACCCGCATCCAGCGAGGGAGCGTGCTTGGGAATATTGTAACCGTACAGCCGGTATTCACGTATCCAGCGTCCACCCGGCCAGACAAATTCGATCGCGAAACGCAGCACATCGGTACCGGCTAGTGCCGGACCAAAAATACGCACTACATGCTGGCCATCGGAAATAGAAACCAGCTCAAAGCGCAAACCGGCCGCATTGGGCGTGTAAGGCTGTAAAGACGGGTAATCACTGGCAGCAGCCAGACGTACCTGTGCAGGATACGGAGCAGCAGCAAGATCAAGCGCGACCTCACCCAGCAAGGCTTCGCCTTGTGTCGACAATATCTTGAGCGGCCCCAGACCGGCTTGTGCCTGAGGGGCAACCAGCACCCCAAGCGCAAGCGGCAAGGCCAGTATGGCCGGTGTTAAAACAGAACGATTCAAAGCGTAGCCAGCAGCGTTTCCGCCTCTTTATGCAGCAGGCCATCGGCCTCGCTCATCAATTCAAGCAGCACTTCGCGCGCGCCTTCCTTGTCCCCCATATCGATATAAACATGGGCAAGGTCCAGCTTGGTAGCAAGCGGATCATCCGACACATCCATACCGGCAGTGGATACCGGGGCGAATTCGGCTTCAAGATCTGCGGTCAGCGCATCCAGCGACTGCCGCCCTGCCGGATCAGATTCCATATCAAACTCGAACAGGCCATCAAAGCCCTCATTGGCAGTGCCGGCAGCGGCAGGTGCGGCAAGCGGTTCGGATTCAGCGATAGCACTCCCCAACTGGAAATCGAAGTCGAGCAGATTGTCGTCAAGCGCAGGCGCGGCACTGATGGCAGCGGGAGCCTCCGGCACGACCGGCGCCTTCATATCGCCCAACAAGGCATCCAGATCAAACTCCAGCGTGTGCGTATCAACGGCGGGGGCAGCAGCAGGCTCAGGGGCAGGCTCGTCCCCAAACAGGGCTGCGCGCAGCGGGTCATCGTCAATGAGCGCCTCGGAAGCCAACACTACGCCATCGGCGGCAGGCGTGCTCAAGGCAGTATCAAAATCCAGCACCGTGCTTTGCATAGGGGCAGCTACCGCCGCCGGCATCAGGTCCGACAGTTCTGCATCAAGATCAATCATGCTGCCAGCAGCCATCGCCACCGGCGCCGCCATAGCGGCCAGCGGACTACTTTCCTGATCCGCATACAAGGGGTTTTGCGGATCCAGCGCCAGGCCCAGTGCTGCCGCCTTGGCCCACAACGCCCCCTTGCCATCCAGCGCCAGCTTGAGCGCCTGTGCATGCGGTTCGAACATTGTCTTGTCCGCGCGCGTGGCGTAAATCTCCAGCAGTTTCAAGCGGACCTCATGCCGGGTCGGATCCTTGGACAAGGCATCCAGCAGAATGTCTTCGGCTTGCTGATCACGGCCATAGGCCAGATAAACCTCGGCTTCGGCCACCGGATCCACCTCGCCGGCATCAATAGAGCCCATGCCGGAACGGGTAAAATCGGTCAAGAAAGAGTTGCCGTTAGCCGCACCGGTTTGCAAGGTGCGCGCCAAGGGCCCATGTTGCAGCCCGGTAGCCGCGCCTAGCGGCCGTGCGCCGAAAGCGGCCCCCACGCGTGCAGCTTCACGCCGCTTGCGCAGCAGATTCCCTCCGAATAAAGCCAGTGCCAATGCGGCCAGCCCGCCGCCTATCAGCGGCAACTGGGAGAACAGGCCATCGGTAAACGATGCTTCCTCTTCCGGCACTACCACCGATTGCGTGGCAAGCTGCATCTGTTTCAGGCGGTTTTCCAACTGGACAATTTTTTCCTGCGTCTGCTGCAAGCTGCGGTCACGGTTGGCAATCTCTAGCTCCAGCGCAGACAAACGCGCTGCGGATTCATCGCCCCCGGCTTCGGGTGCACTCAATTTAACGGAAGGGCTGACAGTCGGCGCAGCAACAAGCGGCGCGCTTACCGGCGCTTGGGTAGGCGGGTTTACCGGCGTGACCGTAGGCGCAGGGGCGGGGCTAGGTTTGGGCACGGCAAGCACAGGCTTGACCGGCGCAGGAATGGCCGCTATTTCACGGCGGACTTCACCCTGATTGCCACTCATCAAGCGCGTAGCTTCCAGCGGGCTGATGGCGGCAATGCGCGCGGCGCCGGGTATGGCGACCCGGGCACCGGCCAGCATACGCTCGGGGTTGCCGGCAATAAACGCATGCGGGTTGGCCTTGAAGATCGCGGCCATAGTCTGGCTCAGGCTGGCCTGCGGTGGACGAGCACGGCGTGCCAGCGACATCAGGGTCTGGCCCGGTGCAATTTCAACACTACCCGCACGCAGCGGCTGAACCGGTGAGGCGGCACGAGTGGCACGCTTGGCAACCACAGGCAAATCCTGCTCCAGTGCCGGTTGGCGCAATGCATAATCAGCCGGATCCAGCAGGACGGTGTATTCGCGCAGACTGCGACCGGTCGGCGTGCGCGCTTCGATGACAAAGCGCAGATAGGGGTCGTGGATGGCCTGCGAAGACATCACCCGGATATACGGTTTTCCGCCTTGGCGCACCACGGCAAAGCGCAGTGAACCCAGCACCGGCGCATAATCGACATTCAAGTCACGAAACGCACCCGGACTTGCCAGACTGACGCGCAATTTGTCGGCCTCATCTGCATCCATGCCACTCAGGGCAATATTGGCCTGCAGGGCTTCGCCTAGACTGGAACGAACCTGAATCCCCCCAAGACCGGCAAACGCCGTTGAAGTAAACAACAAGGACACCAGCACTGCGCTTAATTTTTTTGTAGTACGCCTGGTCACAATCTGCCTTCCGGTCAATAAGGTTGGGGCATTCGGTACAGGCGATGCGTCCCCGGACACGACCCATACCCTCCCTTCAATTCAAACGGCATCAATATTCAACGAATACTACCCTGAATCAGGAGTCAGGCAAAATATCCCTTGCCCAGCATCGCTTCAGCCAGCTTGACAATATTCAGCGCGGCACCAGCACGCACATTATCGGCCGCCAGCCAGAACTGCACCCGCGTGCCCTCAACGCGCAAACGGCTGACCCAGATCCGCTCATTGCCGGTCGCTTCCATCGGCGTAAGGTAGGGGCCATAACTGTCGCTTTCTGTCACCACCTGCAGACCGGCCTGCTCCAGCTGCAAGGCGATTTCGTCACGATTCAAGGCATCTTGCACTTCAAGCGCAACCGACCAGCCGTGACCAAAGAACACCGGCACCCGCACACAGGTCGCTTCAACTGCCAGTGCCGGCAAGGCCAGCACGCGGCGCAATTCGTCACGCACCGAACGCTCTTCGGCGCTGTCTCCGGCCTCATCCGTGTCGCCGATTTGCGGCAGCACATTAAAGGCGATGCGCTTGGCGAAGACATTCACCTCGGTCTCGCGCTGGGCAAACAAGGCGGTCGTCTGCGTCGCCAGCTCTTCCATCGCCTCCTGGCCGGCACCGGATACCGACTGGTAAGTCGATACCGTCACCCGCTTAAGGCCTTGGCCGGTAAACACGGCCAAGGCTTGTGCCAGCGGCGTCACCGTGCAATTGGGCACGGACACAAGGCCGGCTTCACCGGCATCCGTCAGCAAGCCTTCATTAATGGCGGACACCAGCAGCGGCACGCCTGCATCGGCACGAAACGCCGCACTGAAATCGATGACGATACAGCCGGAGGCGCGCGCATCCGGCACATAGCGGCGCGCGGCATCGCTGCCGGCAACAAAAATCGCCAGCTGCACATTCTCGAACGCGAAGTCCGCCAGCTGATGGACCTCCAGCTCGCGATTGCCGTAGGCGGCAACATCACCCTCATAGTCCTCGCCATCGACGGCGTACACGCGGCTAGCCGGAAAGTGGCGCTGGGCCAGCAAATCAAGGACGGCTTCGCCAATCAGGTTTTTCGCGCCGACTACGGCGACATTGATGGATTGTTGCATTTTTGTCTTCCCGAAAAGCAAAAGGCGCCGCAGCGCCTTTTATGGATGAATAGCGTTGGCGGCCATTCTACCGTTTTATCGCTCGATCAGGATACGCAACATGCGGCGCAAGGGCTCGGCCGCACCCCACAGCAGCTGGTCGCCGACGGTAAAGGCCGACAGGTAGTCGCCGCCCATCGACATTTTGCGCAAGCGCCCGACCGGGGTGGTCAGCGTGCCGGTCACCGCCGCCGGCGTCAGGTCCTTCATCGACGCTTCGCGCGTATTCGGCACCACCTTGGCCCACGGATTAGCCGCAGCCAGCATCGCCTCGATCTCGTCCAGCGGGATATTGTTCTTGAGCTTGATGGTCAGTGCCTGACTGTGGCAGCGCATCGCACCGATACGCACGCACAGGCCGTCAACCGGCACCGGATTGGCCAAGCGGCCGAGAATCTTGTTGGTCTCGACACCACCCTTCCATTCTTCCTTGGACTGGCCGTTACCCAGATCCTTGTCTATCCACGGAATCAGGCTACCGGCCAGCGGCACGCCGAAGTTCTGGCACGGAAACTCTTCCGAGCGCAGGAAATCGGACACCTTGCGGTCGATATCGAGGATGGCCGAGGCCGGATTGGCCAACAGCGCTTTCACTTCGGCATTGACCGCACCCATACCCGAGAGCAACTCGCGCATATTCTGCGCGCCGGCGCCGGAGGCGGCCTGATAGGTCATCGAACTCACCCACTCGATCTGGTCGTTCTGAAACAGGCCGCCCAGCGCCATCAGCATCAGCGATACGGTGCAGTTGCCGCCGACGTAGTCCTTGACGCCGCGAACCAGCGCGTCGTCGATCACCTTGCGGTTGACCGGGTCGAGGATAATGACCGCATTGTCGTCCATGCGCAGCGTCGAGGCCGCATCAATCCAGTAGCCCTTCCAGCCGGCAGCACGCAGCTGCGGGTAGATCTCGCTGGTATAGTCGCCGCCCTGACAGGTGACGATCACGTCCATCGCC
>NZ_JBOFOO010000112.1:0-15968 GCF_051659485.1 Craterilacuibacter sp.
GAGCCGATCAGTACGCCGCCGGTGGCCGCACTTTGCAGGTAAAATTTGCTGGCTGTTTCCAGATGCCAAGGCTCGCCATCCAGCCGCAATAAAAAGTCGAACTCGCCCAAGGTGATGCCTGCCGCATCGCGTAATGCCAGCCCCTGCGCGACAAGCTCGATATGCGGCGCCTGCTGAAACCAGAACAGCAAGAGCTGCTCGGCGTAATGCCCCAAACGCAAGCGCGGCAGCGCCGCGATCCTGGCCAGTAGAGGCGCCGGGTTTCGGTCCAGCGCCGCCAGACGTTCATGCCCATCGGTGCCCAGCAGGCGTGCACGCGGACAAGGGGGCCCGAAATGCAGCGGTGGCGGGCAGGTCAGCAAAAAAGCCAGATCACGCACCGCCGGGTGCGCATAGGGCAAAACAGGAGAACTAGCGCTGCGCTGCGTTGCCATGCTCGGCGGCGACCCGCTCTATCTGCTTGAAGAAGCCGCGCAAAATATCGATTTCATCACGCTCAAGCCCGGCGCGGCCGAACAGGGTACGCATGCGCCGCATCAGGCGCCCGCTATTGCGACGGCGGAAATAGCCGATATCATCCATCGCCTGCGCCATATGGCCGCACATGCCTTCCACTTCATCCAGCGTCGCCGGCTCGCCTTCGGGCTTGAGATAATCCATCTCGAAACCGGCATGACTGAAGACTTCATAAGTCATCACCTGTACCGCCATGGCAAGATTGAGCGAGAAGTAATCGGGATTCCCCGGGATGGTGACCAGACGGTTGCACTGCTCGACCTCTGCAATCGACAGGCCGAAGGTTTCGTTACCGAACACCAGCGCCACCTGCTCACCGCCACGGGCACGCGTGACCAGCTCCGGCACCGCCTCGCGCGGCACGGCCAAAGGGGTTGTCAGCTCGCGACGGCGACTGGTCAGGGCACAGGCTACCGTCACCCCGGACAAGGCCTCGGCCAGCGTAGCGACCACGCTGGCGCTCTGCAGTACATCAACCGCGCCGGATGCCAGCGTATCGGCTTCCGGGCTGGGAAAGACTTTGGGTTCAACCAGATAGAGCCGGGTCAGGCCCATGGTTTTCATGGCGCGCGCAGCCGAGCCGATATTACCGGGGTGGCTGGGGCGGGTCAGAACCACACGAATGTTCTTCAAAAAATCAGGGACTTGGGGTTTATTCATCAGCGCTTTACGAGTAGAATCACGGCCATTCTAAAACCCCGCGCCTGCGCCGGGTTTTTTTGTTCATTAACCGAAATTATTAGTGGCAGGCACGGCGCGCGTTCGCAAGCGGCATGCCTGTTGCGTCCATATTGTAGAGGCCGTCCATGCAAATGCATCCGATGCTAAATATTGCGGTAAAAGCAGCCCGCCGTGCAGGTAGCGTGATCCAGCGCGCATCGCATAATATCGATATCATCCGCGTCGAGAAAAAGAGCGCGAATGACTTCGTCACCGATGTGGATCGTGCTGCCGAACAGGCCATTATCGATGTCATTCACGAAGCCTACCCAACGCACGCCATTCTAGCAGAAGAGTCCGGCGCCAAAGGCATGGGCACCTCCGAATACGAATGGATCATCGATCCTATCGACGGCACCACCAACTTCCTGCATGGCCACTCGCAATACGCGATCTCCATCGCACTGGCGCACAAGGGTCAGGTCATTGAAGCCGTGGTCTACGATCCTAGCCGCAACGACCTCTACACCGCCAGCCGTGGCGTGGGCGCTTTCCTGAACGAGCGTCGCATCCGCGTCTCCAAGCGCATCCAGCTAAACGAATGCCTGATCGCCACCGGTTTCCCGGTCGTTGACCAGAGCATGATAGACACCTACCTTGCCATCCTCAAAGATGTCATCGCCAAAACAGCAGGTGCCCGCCGTGAGGGTGCCGCTTCGCTCGACCTGTGCAATGTCGCTTGCGGCCGCATGGACGGTTTCTTCGAATTCAATCTCAAGCCGTGGGACATCGCAGCAGGCAGCCTGATTGTTCAGGAAGCCGGCGGCATCGTCACCGATATGCAGGGCGAACAGGAATGGCTGCAAACCGGCGACATCGTTGCCGCCAGCCCTAAGGTACTGGCCCAGTTGCTGCACATCATCGCTCCACACGTCGCCTGATACCTGCCAGCCGGATGACGTTCTGTCCGGCATGACGTAAAATCAGCACGCCCAACGCCCCGCCAGTCGGGGCGTTGTCGTCTTTGCCACCCCTAGCCCGGAAGAGCAGCATGAGCGCAGCAGCCCACACCCCGATGATGCAGCAGTACCTTTCCCTCAAGCGTGATCACCCCGACAAGCTGGTGTTCTACCGCATGGGTGATTTTTACGAGCTGTTTTACGAGGATGCGGAAAAGGCGGCGCGCCTGCTGGATATCACGCTGACCACCCGCGGTGCCTCGGCCGGCACCCCGAT
Organism: Craterilacuibacter sp.; assembly: GCF_051659485.1. NCBI lineage: Bacteria > Pseudomonadati > Pseudomonadota > Betaproteobacteria > Neisseriales > Neisseriaceae > Craterilacuibacter > Craterilacuibacter sp. The sequence goes on from NZ_JBOFOO010000112.1 coordinate 2,413, forward strand.
CAAGATGGCCGGCGTGCCCTATCATGCCGCCGAAGGCTATCTGGCACGACTGGTGAAACTGGGTGAATCGGTTGCCATCGTCGAACAGATAGGCGATCCGGCAACCAGCAAGGGGCCGGTCGAACGCAAGGTGATGCGCATCGTGACGCCGGGCACGCTGACCGATGCCGCACTTCTGGATGACAAACGCGACAATCTGGTGCTTGCGCTCAACAGCATCAAGGGCGTACTGGGCATGGCCTGGCTATCGCTTTCCAGCGGCGAATTCAAAATCATGCAGGTGCCGGTGGACGAAGTCATGAGCGAGATCGAGCGCCTGCGCCCGTCCGAGCTGCTGATACCGGACGACAACGCCATCGCCCTGCTGGAAACGCTGGCCATTCCACGCAAAAAACTGCCATCGTGGCAGTTTGACAGCGAATCGGGCCAGCTGACCTTGACCCGCCACTTAGGCACCCGCGATCTGGCCGGCTTCGGCGCCGAGCATAGCCCGGTCGCGGTCGGCGCGGCCGGTGCGCTCTTGGAATACGCCAAACAGACTCAGGGCACCACTCTGGCCCATATCGCCAGCCTGGCGGTCGAGGATGCACGCGAACTGATCCGCATGGATGCGGCTACCCGGCGCAATCTGGAGCTGACCGAAACCCTGCGCGGCGAAGCCGGCCCGACGCTGGCCTCCCTGCTGGACCACTGCTGCACCAGCATGGGCAGCCGTTTGCTGCGCTACTGGCTGCATCATCCGCTACGCAATCATGCCCATTTGCGCGCACGCCTGGACGCTGTCAGCGCACTGACGGTCCGACATCAGGCACTCCGGGACACACTGCAAGGCGTCGCCGATATCGAGCGCATTAGCGCGCGCATCGCCTTGCGTAGCGCGCGTCCGCGCGACTTGTCGGCGCTACGCGACGCACTGACCCGGCTCAAGGATGCACGCGCCTTGGCCGGCTCGCTTGGCAGCGCACTGCTGGAGACGCTCGCCAGCCACCTGCCGGAAAACTCGCCAGCCGAAGCCCTGCTCTTTAGCGCCATTTTGCCCGAGCCCGCTACCTTGCTGCGCGACGGTGGCGTCATCAATCACGGCTACTCGGCCGATCTGGACGAGCTGCGCGCCATCCAGACCAACTGCGGCGAGTTCCTGCTGCAACTGGAAGCGCGCGAGCGCGAGCGCAGCGGCATCAACACGCTCAAGGTGGAGTTCAACCGCGTACACGGCTTTTATATCGAGGTATCGCGCGCGCAGTCGGACAAAGTGCCTGACGACTATCGCCGCCGCCAGACACTGAAAAATGCCGAGCGCTATATCACGCCCGAGCTGAAGGAATTCGAAGACAAGGCCTTGTCGGCACAGGACAAATCGCTGGCACTGGAAAAGCAGTTGTACGAGAGCGTGCTCGATGCACTCACCCCTTATGTCAGCGCATTGCAAAGGACGGCACAAGCCGTCGCGGCGCTGGACGTACTGGCCACCTTTGCCGAGCGCAGCGAAACCTGTAATTACGTAGCGCCCGAGTTTGTCGGCGACACCCGGCTGGAAATCATGGAAGGCCGCCATCCGGTGGTGGAAGCCGGCGTCGAACGCTTTATCGCTAACGATATCTGCTTGTCGGACACACGCAAGCTGCTGCTGATTACCGGCCCGAATATGGGCGGTAAATCGACCTATATGCGCCAGACGGCCCTGCTGACCCTGATGGCCCATATCGGCTGCTTCGTGCCGGCACAAAGCGCGGTGATCGGCCCGATAGACCGCATCTTTACCCGTATCGGCGCATCCGATGATCTGGCCGGCGGGCGCTCGACCTTTATGGTGGAAATGACCGAAAGCGCCAACATCCTCAACAACGCCACCGCGCATAGTCTGGTATTGATGGATGAAGTCGGCCGTGGCACCTCTACCTTCGACGGGCTGGCCCTGGCGTGGGCGATCGCACGCGCACTGATAGAAAAGAACCGTGCCTATACGCTGTTCGCCACCCATTACTTCGAGCTGACACGGCTGGCACACGATTACAGCAGCGTAGCCAATGTGCACCTGTCGGCAGTCGAGCATAAGGAAAGCATCGTCTTTTTGCACCATGTCGAAGACGGCCCCGCCAGTCAGAGCTACGGGCTGGCCGTCGCGCAGCTGGCCGGTGTGCCCGGCAAGGTGATACGCGAAGCACGACGCCACTTGCTGGAGCTGGAGAACCAGTCGGTTGCCAGCCAGCAGCCCGACCTGTTCAGCCCGGCTACCAGCCTGCCTGCCGAAGCCGAGGCCCACCCGGCGCTGGCGCTACTGGAAGACACCGATGTAGATAGCCTGAGCCCGCGCGAGGCACTGGCGCTGCTCTATGCACTTAAAGCCAGGCTGGACGACTAAGAAAAAATTCTGCCGCGGGATATCACTTTAAGCTTCCAATGCTGGATGATATTTTCTATATTGGGTGCTTAAAGATTGTTCTCACTCAATGAAGACCCGCCATGTCCAATTCAAATGATGTTTCCCAGAGTAGCCTGCAACAGCTTTTCAATCTGCCTGACGATGCCGAGGCCTTGCCGCTGTCGGCCATCAAACAACGCGCCGGCACGCGCTTGACCGAATTTTCCAATTTTGCCCAAGAAGTACTGGCCGCAATGGATATCACGGTGCCGCCGGCCATCAGTTTTGTCAGTTGCCCTAGCTGCCAACTGGAAATCAATAGTAGCCATGAGCGCACAGCCGAAATTCAGGCTTGGCTACAGGGCTCGCTGGAAGCGCAAGAGCGCTTTAAAAAAGTGGAGATCCTGTATGAAATCATCCGCGCCAGTGAACTGGCCGGCGAAACACTGCCGGCCGATATCTGCTTTCACATCGGTCTAAGCAGCCTAGGGCCGATTGCCTATTTCGAGCGTTTTACCGCCCGCAACTGCGCACACTAAGTACTTTGCCACGGGGCTGTACACATGCACGGTACAGCCTTAATCCCAATACCCCGGCGCGCTGTAGCAGGCACGCAGATGCTCGATGAAATGCCTGACCCTGAGCGGTAGCAGACGCCGTTCGGCTACCACGGCATAGACCGGATAATCGGGCGAAGAATAACTGTCCAGCACCGTCACCAGACGGCCTTCCGACAAATCATCCTTCACCTCCCACAGCGAACGCCAGGCCAGGCCCAAACCGCGCACTGCCCAGTCGTGCAGCACCGCCCCATCGTTACACTCCAATCCTCCCGACACCTTAAGGTTGAGCAGCGCCCCCTGATACATAAAAGTCCAGCCCCGGCTCTGGCTCTCGCCCAGCGACAAACAGTTGTGCTGCACCAGATCCTCCAGCGTATGCGGAATGCCGTGTGCGGCCAGATAGGCAGGCGACGCCACCACCACACGCCGGTTCTCGGCCAGACGTAGCGCAACCAGCGACGAGTCGGCCAGATCGGAAATCCGGATTGCACAGTCGATGCGATCGCGCACAAAGTCGACCAACCGGTCCGACAGATCCAGCGTCACCTTGATCTCCGGATGCGCATGCTGAAAGCTGGCCACATGTGGTGCCACATGACGGCGGCCAAAACCGGCCGGCGCCGAGATACGCAGATGGCCGCGGGCGCGGCTGCTACCCGATGCGACCGCAGCCTCCGCATCGCGCAGTTCGCCGAGAATACGCAGCGCATCTTCATAAAAAGCGCTCCCCTCCTGCGTCAGGGTAATGCTGCGTGTGGTGCGCACCAGCAAGCGCACCCCCAAACGCTCCTCCAGCGCATCCAGCCTGCGCCCTATCATCGCCGGCACCACCCCCTCCTGCCGTGCCGCAGCACTCAGGCTGCCCATGGTCACTACCGCGACCAGTGTCTCCAACTGCTTGAATGCATCCATTAGCGTACAAAAAGTAAAAAGATTAATGGCATTTTAGGACTTTTTCTATTACCTATGCTCGCCTAAACTGGCAAACAGCATAATCGGACAAAAACCAAGGAGAAAGCAGATGGCCCTCACCCTACCGCAAGGCGTCGCAATCATTGCCCCGCTCACCCCGGAATACGAAACCGTTCTCACCAGCGAAGCACTGGCTTTTGTCGCCAAGCTGCACCGCCAGTTTGAAGGCACCCGCCGTGAGCTGATCGCCAACCGCGTACTGCGCCAAGCCGAGCTCGATGCCGGCCGCCTGCCGGACTTCCTGCCGGAGACGGCGAGCGTGCGGGCCGGTGACTGGAAGATCGCGCCGCTGCCGGCCGACTTGCTGGATCGCCGCGTCGAAATCACCGGGCCGGTCGAGCGCAAGATGATGATCAACGCGCTCAACTCCGGCGCCAAGAGCTTCATGGCCGACTTCGAGGATTCGAACTGCCCGAGCTGGGACAACCAGATTACCGGCCAGATCAATGTACGCGATGCCTATCGCAAGACTATTGCCTTCACCAGCCCAGAGGGCAAGCAGTATGCCCTGAACGACAGCATTGCCACTTTGCTGCTGCGCCCGCGTGGCTGGCACCTGATGGAAAAGCATATCACCGTAGACGGCGAGATCGTGTCCGGTGCGCTGTTTGACTTCGCACTGTCCTTCTTCCACAACATCCACTATCTGGTAGAAAACGGCCGCGCCACTTACTACTACCTGCCGAAGATGGAAAGCCATCTGGAAGCACGGCTGTGGAACGATGTGTTCGTACTGGCACAGAACGAACTGGGTATCGCGCAGGGCACGATCAAGGCCACCGTCCTGATCGAAACCATACTCGCCGCCTTCGAAATGGATGAAATCCTGTATGAGCTGAAGGAACATAGCTGCGGGCTCAATGCCGGCCGCTGGGACTACATTTTCAGCTGCATCAAGAAGTTCAAGAACAACAAGGATTTCTGTCTGGCCAACCGTGGCGCGATCACCATGACCGTGCCGTTCATGCGCGCCTATGCCCTGTTGCTGCTCAAGACCTGCCACCAGCGTCAGGCGCCGGCCATCGGCGGCATGGCGGCACTGATTCCGATCAAGAACGACCCGGTTGCCAACGACAAAGCCTTGGGTGGCGTCAAGGCCGACAAGGATCGCGATGCCGGTGACGGCTACGATGGCGGCTGGGTTGCCCACCCGGGGCTGGTGCCCATCGCCATGGAGTCGTTCAATGCCGTACTGGGCGATGCACCCAACCAGATCAGCAAGCAGCGGCCCGACGTGAATACCACGGCGGCCGACTTGATGACCTTCCAGCCGGAAACCCCGATCACAGAGGCCGGCATGAAGCTCAATATCGACGTCGGCATCCAGTACTTAGGCTCGTGGATTTCGGGCAATGGCTGCGTGCCCATCCATAACCTGATGGAAGACGCCGCCACCGCCGAAATTTCGCGCGCCCAGATCTGGCAGTGGATACGCTCGCCCAAGGGGGTACTGGAAGATGGCCGCAAGGTGACGCAGGAACTGTTCGCCCAGTTCCATGCCGAGGTGGTGGCCGATCTGAAAGCGAAGCTGGGCAGCCGTTGGACCCGCCAGTACGAAGACGCGGCACGCATGTTTGCCGAACTGACCAGCTCGGACGACTTCGTCGAGTTCCTGACCCTGCCGGGCTACGACTACCTCGACTAAGCCCCCAACCCGTCAAAGCAGAACAGCCCGCCATCCAACTGCCGGGCTGTTTTTTTATCCTCCCGATGCACAGCAGACAAAAAATTGCTGTCATGCAAAATAAGACCGGTAATTTTCACCCAATGCGCGAGAAGCCTCGGGTGACGATATAAAAAAACGACTCAGGCACAGCGGAGGGTATTTCTTCTTGCATATTGCGCGGAACATTCGCAAGATGAATGACTACCAAAATTCAGGATCATTCCATGAAAACGCTGTTGTGCACGCTTGCCTTGCTGTGTTCTGCCATGCCGCCGGCACTGGCCGAGGGCATCAGCCTCAATCTGAGTGCCAGTGCCGAGCGCGAGCTGCCCAACGATGAACTGGTAGCCCAGCTCTATACCGAGGAAAAAGCCGGCAGCCCCGGTGCCCTGGCCGAACAGCTGAACCGCCAGCTGGCCCGTGCCCTGTCCGCAAGCAAAGACTTCCCGACCATCCAGACCCGTAATAGCGGCTATAGCAGCTGGCCCAGCTACGATAAAGCCGGCAAGATTCAGGGTTGGAGCGGCCGTGCCACTATCCAGTTACAGAGCCGTAATATGGCACAAGCCGGCGAGTTGATTTCCCGGCTGCAACGTTTCATGCTGCTTGCCAATATGGATTTCAGGGTTTCTAGCGCCGCACGGCGCGAGGCAGAACAACAGCTCATCCCGCAAGCCATTACCGATTTACGTACCCAAGCGAAGATCGCAGCCCAAGCTCTAGGAAAAAATACTATTGCCGTACGCGAGCTGAACTTGGGCCAGAGTGCTCCCCCTCCCTCATTTCGCTCGTTTGCCGCAAGCTCGGCCTCCATGAATGCAGAAGCCAAACAAAGCATAAATCCCGATTGGCAAGCAGGACAAAGCCTGCTGAGGCTGGAGGTAACAGGCAAGGTCGAGCTACTTTGATACACAACACTTTCAGCTTGTCGGTCATTAGGTTACAGTTCGACATTGAATCATCGGCCCTAGCGCCAACAGACACCACAGACTATGAAATTGCTTGTCTCACCCACCAGCCCCTTCGCCCGTAAAGTGCGCATTGTGCTGGCCGAAAAAAAAATTGAATGCCCGATCCAGATCGAGCACCCTTGGCAGGCGGATAGCGCGATCAGCGATTACAATCCGCTGGGGCAAGTTCCGGCTCTGGAACTGGATGATGGCAGTGTGCTATTCGACTCGCGCGTGATAGCCGAATATCTGGATAGTATTTCTCCGGTCTCCCGGCTCTACCCGCAAGAAAGACGCGTACTGATTGATACCCGACGCTGGGAAGCTCTGGCTGACGGCATCTGCAATGCAGCCGTTGCCATCGTGATCGAAAAGCGGCGGCCTGCCGACAAGCAAAGCGAGGAGTGGATCACCCACCAGCATGCCAAGATTGTTCGTGGTTTGGCCGCCATGAACTGCGATTTGGGTGAACGCTTGTGGTGCAACGGAGAGGCTTACAGCATTGCCGACATCGCGGTAGGCTGTGCTCTGGATTATCTGGGGCTGCGCTTTAGCGAGCTGGACTGGAAAACAAGCCATCCCAAACTCACCGCATTACACGAAAAACTCTCGACCCGGCCATCATTTAGCGACACCCTGCCAGCCTGAGCGTTCAGTCTAGCCAGACTTGGGGGGGATCGCCCCCAAGTCACACTCGACACGATTACGCCCCCCATCCTTGGCACGATATAGTGCCCGATCCGCCCGCTCAATCAGCCACAGCAGATCCGGCTCGGTCACTCTGGACTCTGCAACGCCCGCGCTGACCGTCACCCGCAAAGACTTGCTCAAGCCTTCATATTCCAAAGAAGCAATAGCCAGCCGTATACGTTCGGCCACCTCAAGCGCCTCTTCCAAGGGGGTATGCCTAAGCAATACCACCAGTTCCTCCCCCCCGTAACGGGCAGCCAGATCACTAGGGCGCAGCAACTGCGGCAATAGACGGCCGATTTCACGCAGCACCTGATCTCCCCCCAAGTGGCCGCACTGATCGTTCACCAGCTTGAAATGATCAATATCCAGCAATAACAGCGAGCACGGCATATGGTGGCGCTCGGCATTGGACAATTCGCGTGTCGCCATATCCATAAAATGGCGACGGTTATACAAGCCCGTCAGTTCGTCGCTCAACGCAAGCTCGGTCAGCTTCTGGTTAAGCAGAATCAGTTGGCGGGCGCTTTTCTCCAGAGTTCCGGTCCAGTAAGCCAGAATCTTGTAAAAGAAATAGGCAATAAAGATGACCAGCACCGACAAGACAATATGAATCACCTGCAAGGTCTGCAGCGCAGACAAGGCGACTGCAGGCCAACCGATGCGCTCATAATGGAAAAAAGCCTGCTCGATAGAATAACGATGCAGCCTGACCGCCAGAAAAACATAGGCCAGCAAGGCCGCCAGCAATAGCGCCGTAGTCCACAGCGAATACGCCAGCCTGACCGGCCGGCGGGACAAATAGGGCTGATGATCGAGAGCTATCTCGATACGAGTCCCAAGCAGGCCGAGCACAAGCAGGAAAACACCGATATTGGCCAGCAATCCCAGCCAGTGCCCCAGCCACAGCGCCAGCAACTGCGCACCGGCCCTGTAATTGACCAATAGAGTCATCAGGGTATCAAGCGAGGCGACCGTGGCGCTAACCACCGCCATCATCAGAAAAAACAACACGCTTTCTCTACCGGCAAGATCCGGGCGCACAGGGACGGCCCGATACCCCAGATACAGCACCAGCAAGCCCAAAAGACGAGTCAGCGCATAAAGCGGCAGCCATAGTAACGGCAGCTGCAACAGCCACCCGGAAAACAAGGCCGTCAACAGCATCAGGCTCCCACCCGCCGCGATACCGAACCACAAGGTCCACAAAGTGGCAAGCAGCATGCTCGGTGCCCAAAAAACCAGCAGAGGCTCACCATCAAGTGGCAACACAAGCTTCAGCCCGCCCGCAGCAAGCAGATGCTCCCCCACCAGGCAAAAAATCAGGGAAAAAAACCAGGCCAAAGCCAGTCGTAAGCCAGCCTTGCGCATGGTGGGCAAGCGTAACAGGCGAAAGTGCAAGCTGCGGGCACCAGAGTGCACGGCAGTCTGTAGATAGGGACTATCGTCACCGGGACGATACAAGCCGCCGGCATTCGATGGTGAAATAAGGGGGATGGGCAAATCATTCATGCCATAACACTAGTCTGCCTATGCTACTTATCCAAGCAGAGAGGCAGACACAAGCGTGATGCTGCCGGCTCAACCACGCGGATGATGGGCTTGATGCAGCTGACGCAAACGCTCGCGTGCGACATGGGTGTAAATCTGGGTAGTCGAAATATCGGCGTGACCGAGAAGCAACTGCACCACGCGTAAGTCGGCACCATGATTGACCAGATGGGTGGCAAAGGCATGGCGCAAGGTATGCGGACTCACATGGCTGAATCCCAGCTGGTTCGCGTAGCCCTTAATCAAAAACCAGGCCATCTGCCGCGTCATGCCACTGCGTCTGACCGTTACAAAGACATCATGACAAGGCACGCCGCCCAGCAGCAATGGACGCGATTCGGCCAGATACCGCAGCAGCCACGCCTGCGCCACCTCACCCATGGGTACCAGTCTTTGCTTGTCGCCCTTGCCTATGGTCGAAACCACGGCAGAAACCAGATCCAGTTCGCCCAGTTGCAAGGAGACCAATTCTGAAACGCGCAAGCCTGTTGCATACATCAGCTCGAACATGGCCCGGTCCCTCAGCCCTAGCGCACTCGTATCATCTGGCGCCGCCAGCAAGGCATCGACATCAGCTTCGGACAAAGGATGTGGCAGGCTACGCACCGGTTGCGGGCCCTTTAAGTTTTTAAGCGGGTCGTCGGCTCGCAAGCCGGTCTCCAGTAGATGGCGGTAAAACCGCCGGGCAACCGAGATGAGCCGCGCCCGCGTCGCCGTGCTCTCCCCGTTTTGGGGCAGCAATACACGGGATAGCACTGTCGTATCGGCATCCGGCAGAACATATCCTTCAACCGCCAAACGTTGCGCGAGCTTGGCCAGGTCACGCCGATAGGCATCCAGCGTATTACGAGATAAGCCATCCACCAGCAATCGCCGGTCCAGAAAGGCATCAATCAGCTCAGGACTGCTGTTCATGAGCCAGCAACCAGCGTTTGATGGCCAGCATGTCCTGAGCCGTCGATAAACTGAAGCCGCCCAGACCGTTTTTCGCCAATACCCGGTGACAAGGGATAATGATGGGCAGGGGGTTGCGGCCACAAGCGCCGCCCACGGCACGGGCAACAGAGCCGACCCGGGCTGCCAATTGCTGGTAGCTGATGGTCTCACCGCGCGTAGTCGCAGCAATGACCCGCCACACCCGTTCTTGAAAAGGCGTACCCGCCAACTGGCAAGGCAGATCGAAGCGGAAGCTGGCATCAGCCAGCCAGCAATCCAGTTGCCGGGCAACTTCAGCGCCAAGGGTAGCCGGCTGCGGTGCACGCCACGGCGTGGCGGCAGGCAGAAAATCAATACCCAACAATTGAGTGTCGCTACAGACCACGCCCAAAGTGGCAAACGGGGCAGAAAGAATGGCGGTATATGGTTTCATAATCGGAACGAAAAAAAGCGCAAGGAACACCTTGCGCTTCATCATGACGGCAAAGCCGTCGTTTGGCCAGCGGACATCTAGTCCGCGGTCAATTAGCGTGCCTTGCGTGCTGGCAGCTTTTCCTTGATACGTGCGGACTTGCCGGTCAGGCCACGCAGGTAGTACAGCTTGGCGCGACGAACGTCACCACGGCGCTTGACTTCGATGTTAGCCAGCAGCGGGGAGTAAGTCTGGAAAGTACGCTCAACACCTTCACCGGCGGACATCTTGCGCACGATGAAAGAGCTGTTCAGGCCACGGTTACGCTTGGAGATGACCACGCCTTCAAAAGCCTGCAGACGCTCGCGGTTACCTTCCTTGACCTTCACCTGGATGACAACGGTGTCACCTGGTGCGAATTCAGGAATGGTCTTGCCCAGACGGGCAATTTCTTCTTGCTCGAGTTGTTGAATCAGATCCATGTTAATGCTCCGCTTTCTGGGAATCTTGTTCCTGCTGGTACTCTGCCAGCAGCCGAGATTCCTGTTTTGATAATGTACGGCCCTGCAACAAGTCGGGGCGGCGCAACCAGGTGCGGCCCAAAGACTGTTTCAGTCGCCATTTTGCAATCAGGGCATGATTGCCGGACATCAATACATCCGGCACGCGCATCCCCCGGTACTCTTCAGGCCGCGTGTAATGCGGACAATCCAGCAGTCCGTCGGCAAATGAATCTTCAGTCGCCGACTGCGCGTCACCCAGCACCCCGGGCAACAAGCGCAACACCGTATCCATCAGTACCATCGCCGGTAATTCGCCACCGGACAGCACATAGTCGCCGATGGAAATTTCCTCGTCGACCTCACTCTCGATCAACCGTTCGTCGACGCCTTCATAGCGACCACACAACAGAATGAGACCGGAGCGTTGCGACAACTCGACCGCCTTGCGGTGATCCAGTGCCCGTCCTTGCGGTGACAAATAAACGACATGGCTTTTATCGGCGCCCTGAGCCTGCTGCCTTGCCCGGGCCGCGTCTAGCGCCGCCACCAGAGGCTCGATCAGCATCAACATGCCAGGACCACCACCATAAGGCCGGTCGTCTATCGTACGATAGTTATTACTGGTGAAGTCCCGCGGATTCCACGCGGCAAAATCACAAATGCCCATTTCCACCGCACGCCGGCTTACGCCATAGCGCGTGATGGCCTCGAACATCTCAGGGAACAGCGAGATTGCGTCGATCTGCATTAAAAGTCTTCGCCCCAGTCGACCGAAATACGGCCGCCTGCAAGGTCGACTGCCAATACGACCTGATTGACGAAGGGCAGCAAACGCTCTTTCCCTTCATCGGCCAGCACCAGCACATCATTGGCACCGGTTTCCAGCAGGTTTTTCACCTTGCCCAGCGTAATGCCTTCCTGGTTGACGACTTCCAGTCCGATCAGATCAGACCAGTAGTATTCGCCCTCTTCGGTTTTAGGCAATTGCGCACGCGGCACGGCAATTTCGCAACCACGTAAAGCCTGTGCTTGATCACGTCCTTCAACACCGGCGAGCCTGGCTGCCAGTGCCTTGGTGTGAACCGCACCTTCTTCGAAGGTATACGCTTTGAAGCTATCACCTTTACCCAGCCACCAGACCGGGTAGTCAAACAAACTATCGGCATACTCGGTGTCGGCATGGATTTTCACCCAGCCGCGCACGCCAAATGCGCCACTTACATAGCCCATAATGACCAGATCTTCGCTGCGCATAATTTCCTTACCCGCTAGTTGAACAACCAACGGTTAGGCTGCAGCCTTGGCCTGCTCCTTGAGCAGCTTGGCTACGGTGTCGGACACCTGAGCACCAACGCTAACCCAGTGATTCACACGATCCATAGTGAAGCGGACGCGTTCTTCTTTTTCGTTTGCAACTGGGTTGTAGAAACCAACGCGCTCGATAAAGCGGCCATCACGACGGCTGCGGGAATCGGTAACAACGATGTTGTAGAACGGGCGGTTCTTGGAACCACCGCGAGACAGACGAATTACTACCATTGTCGATAGTCCTTGAATGAAATCGGAACGTAGAAAAGCGTGCAATTCTAGGGCAGTTTTTCTTTATCTGGCAAGCGTTTATTCCCGTTAGCCGCGGTTTGCTCCATCCTTACAGTAGTTTGGTCACTATCGTCAGTGCCCTATCCTCCGGATGCACCTCGACCTGAAAGCCTAGTTTGTGCATCAACTTAAGCATACCCTTATTGGCGGCCAAGACTTCTCCGTGCATCGTTTTCAGCCCCTGCTCGCGTGCGGTATCGAATAAAGCACTCATCAGCACATAGCCTATTCCCTTACCCTGCCATTGATCGGCGACCTCCAGCGCGAACTCGCAGGACTCCATGTCAGGGTCGGTAATAAAACGTGCCACGGCCAGCATTTCTTCACTCGCATCCTTGACCCGCACCATGGCCAGCGCCATCTCGCGGTCGTAATCAAGCTGGGTGAAGCGCACCAGCATCTGCTGCGACAGTTGCTTGATACTGGACAGATAGCGGTTGTAGCGACTTTCTTCCGACAGATTGCGCACGAAAGCCTGCTGCATATCCGCGTCTTCAGGCCGGATGGGGCGGATCATGACCTCGGTTTCATCCTTCAGGCACATGTTTTTTACCATATGCGCGGGGTAAGGCATGATGGCCATATGCTGATAACGTTTTTGCTCCGGCGAAACGGGCCGCACAATAATGCGCGCATCCAGCACCATCACCCCATGCTCATCCACCAGCAACGGATTGATTTCCAGCTCGCAGACTTCGGGGAGCTCGCATATCATTTCCGATACCCGCAGCAAGACGTTGTGCAGTGCTTCGTGGTTCACTTCGGGCAAATGGCGGAAAGCCCCCAGTACTTTACTGATGCGCGTCTTGGCAATCATGCGCTGCACCAGATAGGCGTTTAGCGGCGGCAAGGCCAGCGCCCGGTCCTGCAACACTTCGACCGCAATCCCCCCGGCGCCAAATGCAATAACAGGCCCGAATACATTATCGTGCGTGACACCGACCATAACCTCCCGCACGAAGCGGTATTTTTTCATGGCCTGCACCGAAACACCGGTAATGCGGGCATCGGGCCGGGAGGCAAGGGTACGCGCGAGAATGCCGGCAAAAGCATGGCGCAGCGCTGCCTCATTACTGATATTCAGCTCAACGCCCCCCACATCAGACTTGTACATGATGTCGGGCGAATCAATTTTCAGCACGACCGGATAGGCTATGGCAGCAGCCAGCTCAACAGCCTCGTCAACGGTGCGGGCAAGCGCGGTCGGGTTAACCGGGATACCAAAACTCGCCAGCACGGCTTTGGATTCGCGCTCGGACAAGAGTTCACGTCCTTCAGTACGCGCCGTGGCAATCACCGCACGTGCAGCCGCAATATCCGGCGCGTGAAGCGCCCCCTCCAGCGGACCCGGC
>NZ_JBOFOO010000113.1:0-7449 GCF_051659485.1 Craterilacuibacter sp.
TTGCCACCTCGCTTTGCGGCAGGCTGTCACCGGCAAAACGCGGGTGGTAATGGCCTTCGATCGCCGCAGCGACGACTTCGCTCTCGCCATCCTGGCGCGCGTAGTACATCCCCATCACGCCTTGCAGTTCGGGGAACTCGCCCACCATATCGGTGACCAGGTCGGCCTTGGCCAGACGGGCAGCACGACGCGCTGCATCGACATCGGCGCCCAGCTTGGCGGCAATGCTGCCGGCCAGCGTTTCCAGACGGGCGACGCGCTCCAGCTGCGAACCTATCTTGTTGTGGTACACCACGCCGGCGAGCTTCTCCAGACGCGTTTCCAGTTTCTGCTTCTGGTCCTGTTCGAAGAAGAATTTGGCATCCGACAAGCGGGCACGCAGTACACGCTCGTTACCCTGAATGATATGGACCGGATCGGCCGCCTCGATGTTCGACACCAGCAAGAAGCGGTTCATCAGCTTGCCGTTGCGGTCCAGCAGCGGGAAATACTTCTGGTTCTGCTGCATGGTCAGAATCAGGCATTCCTGCGGCACCTTGAGGAATTCGGCTTCGAAGCCGGCTTCCAAGACGACCGGCCATTCCACCAGCCCGCACACTTCGTCAAACAGCGCGTCATCCGCAGCGATCGTCGCCCCCAACACCGCGGCGGCATCATGCAGGCGCTTGGCGATCAGCTCGCGGCGCGCCACAAAACTGGCCACGACTTTACCCTGTTCGAACAGGGTACGTGCGTAGCTGTCGGCCGACTCGACCAGCACGTCACCCTCGCTCATAAAACGGTGGCCACGGGTGGCATTGCGGCTATTGAGCCCCAGCACCGCACCATCGACCACGGTTTCGCCCCACAGCATCATCAGGCCATGCACCGGGCGCACGAATAAATGCTCGCTATCGCCCCAGTGCATCAGCTTGGGTGCCGGCAATTTTTTCATCGCCAGCTCGACAATAGCGGTCAGCACCGTGGTCAGGCTCTCGCCCGGCTTGACGCTCTGGTAGCCGTATACATCCTGCTTGCCATCATTCATGGTCACCAGTTCAGACACCGGCACGCCGCAGGAGCGGGCAAAACCTTCCAGTGCCTTGCTCGGCTGGCCATCTTTCATGCCGGCGGCGAGGGACGGGCCTTTCTTGACGATGGTCTGCTCGGGCTGCAGGTTGAGCACGTCCGGCAGGCTGACAGCCATACGGCGCGGGCTGGCAAACACGGTGGCTTCGGCCTCGGGCGCAATAAACTGCAGGCGTTTCAGTTCGCTGGCGATGGTATCGGCGAAACTGGTGGCCAGTTTAAGCAGGGCCTTGGGTGGCAGCTCCTCGGTGAGGAGTTCGATCAGCAGCGTGGCTTTCATATTCATTGTGTTTTCTTGGTCGGAGCGTTTTGTCCAAGCCGGCACACCTCGCGCATCATCGCGGCGGCGACCGACCCCTGATCAACGGCTTGCCATGCCCAGTCATACTGCGGCAGCGGGAACATCTGCGTGTACACATTGCCGCCGGAGGCGGTATAAAAATTGGCCCCCACAAAGGCATACCGGTAGCGGCTGCAGTCAGCCCAGCCGCTTAAACGGCGGATGTGATAGCTGATGCCCAGCTTGGCATCCTGCTGACGCAGGGTGAAGCGCTCCTGGTTGACGAAGTGGATCCTGCCGTTTTCACGCCAGATGGAAGCCGGATCTATCGCCAGCTGCAGCGCCTGCCCGTCTTCATACACCAGCCAGTTGTCAGCCAGCACCGGCGTGCTGGCCAGACACAGCGAAAGGAGAATCCCGGTCTTCACTTCAATCGGCCTTGGGGCACATCGGGAAACCCAGCGCCTCGCGCGATGCGTAGTAGGCCTGCGCCACACCGCGCGACAAGGCGCGGACGCGGCCGATATAGGCGGCGCGTTCGGTCACCGAGATCGCACCGCGTGCATCCAGCAGGTTAAAGCTATGCCCGGCCTTGAGCACCATCTCGTACGCCGGCAGCGCCAGCGGGATCTCCAATAGGCGGCGGGCTTCGGATTCGTAGTAGGCAAACAGCTCGAACAGTTTGTCGACGTTGGCGTATTCGAAGTTGTAGGTCGACTGTTCGACCTCGTTCTGATGGTAAACATCACCGTAGGTCACGCGCTGGCCGTTCGGGTACACCGTCCACAGCAGGTCGTACACGTTTTCCACCCCCTGCAGATACATCGCCAGACGCTCGATGCCGTAGGTAATCTCGCCCAGTACCGGCTTGCAATCGAGACCGCCAACCTGCTGGAAATAGGTGAACTGCGTGACTTCCATACCGTTGAGCCAGACTTCCCAACCCAGACCCCAGGCACCCAGCGTCGGGTTTTCCCAGTCGTCCTCCACAAAGCGGATGTCGTGCACGGTAGGATCAATGCCCAGCACCTTGAGCGAACCCAGATACAGCTCCTGAATATTGTCCGGGCTAGGCTTCAGGGCCACCTGAAACTGGTAGTAGTGCTGCAGGCGGTTAGGGTTTTCACCGTAACGGCCATCCTTGGGGCGACGCGATGGTTGCACATAAGCCGCATTCCATGGCTCGGGACCAATCGCGCGCAGGCAAGTGGCCGGATGCGAAGTCCCGGCGCCTACCTCCATATCGAAGGGCTGCATCAATACGCAACCCTGCTGGCTCCAATAATTCTGTAGCGTAAGGATGATTTCCTGAAAGGTCAGCATGGCGAGTCAGTATGAAAGAATCAAATGCTGATTCTAACGGTTAGCGCCGGTGGGGAAAAGCAAACGGCAGGCTAGAAAGCCCTGCCGTTGCATGAAAACCCCTTATTTACCCAATCAGGGCACAAATGTGCACGATCCGGCCAGCCGCGTGGCCAGCGCCCTGCCCTTATCGATGCAATCCGGCACCGAGACTCCATCGAGAAAACTGGCACACACATGTATCCCGCGCGCGGCCAGACGCGCCGCCGCCTCGCGGGCAGCCAGCACTTCCACGCTGCCCTGCGCAATGGCGGCCGGCCAGCGCACGATCACCTGCTCGCACGCCGCACCCGACACGCCGAACAAGTCGGCCAGCTCCTGATTCAGGCGCGAGAGCAAAGCCGCATCGTCAAGCGCGGCATGCGCGGCATACTGAGCGCCGCCGACAAAACTGGTGATCAGCATCTCGCCTTCGGCACAGCGCTCGGGGTAGAGCGCACCGGTCATCAGATGGCCGGCAGCAAAGGTTTTTTCACAAGCAGGGTTCAGCCCGCCAAAGCCGGCCAAGGGGCGCGCGACCTGTGCCTGACGCAAGCGCGTCACCACCACGGTCATCGGTACATAGCGGATCGCCGCAAAAGCCGCAGCGGCCTCGGCATCAATGTCCCGCAGCAGGCGTGCCGCTTCAAAAGCGGGTTGCGCCAGCACAATCCGGCTGGCCAAAACCGACTGATCGCCGACCTGCAGTTGCCAGCCTTGCGTACTTTCATGCAGCGCCGTGACCGGGCTATCCAGGCTGACATCCAGCGAACGCGCCAAGGCGCGCGGCAGGCTTTCCAGACCGCCCGCCAGCGAATAGGTATTACGCCGCTGCATGCCGCCCTTGAACATCCGCCGCAGCATACCGCCGGTAATGGAGCCGGCCTCGCGCTCGGCATCGGCCAGCACCGATAGCGTCTCGCTGATCAGCAAACGCTCCGGGTCACCGGCATAGATACCGCCGATAAAGGGATTGATCGCCCTGTCCAGCACTTCACGCCCCAGACGGCGGCGAAAAAAATCGGCCACCGTTTCAGCCTTGGCAAGCGGACGGTTGCGCCGGAACGGCTCGCTCAGGATGCGCAACTTGGCTGCGGGACTAAAAAAGCTGCCGAACAGGAAGCTGCCGGGGCCGGCCGGCAAACGCCGGTACTGCCCGCCACGCAGCACAAAGCGCTGGCGCGACAGGGCCGACGGATATTCGACCTCCAGCCCCAAGTCTGCCAGCCACGCCAGATGCGTCTGGTTAGCCATCAGGGTGTTGGGGCCGGCCTCGAATAGCGCACCGTTCTGGCTAAGAGTACGAATCTTGCCCCCGACCCGGTCACTGGCCTCGAATACGCGCACGCCCATGCCTTGTGCCGCCATAAACCACGCGCAGGACAGGCCGGAAATACCGGCGCCCACGACAGCAACCGGCGGCAAAGCAGAAGGAAAAGTCTGAAGGGTATTATTGTTCATCTAGCAAGCATGCCTGAAGATGGGCTTGCGCCCGTTGAGATGCATCAAGGCCACCGCCCGCGACTGGCGCAGACGGTGGCCTTGATCAATAAAGCGGAGACTTACTGCCAGTCGAGAATGACTTTGCCGCTTTGGCCCGACAGCATGGCCTCGAAGCCCTGCTGGTAGTCATCAACCTTGAAATGATGGGTGATGATGGGGGTGATATCGAGGCCGGACTGGATCAGCGCCACCATCTTGTACCAGGTTTCGAACATTTCGCGCCCGTAGATACCCTTGATCTCCAGACTCTTGAAGATCACCAGATTCCAGTCGATGGCCATCTCGGCTGGCGGAATGCCCAGTAGCGCGATCTTGCCGCCGTTGTTCATCACCTCCAGCATCTGGCGGAAGGCCTGCGGATTGCCGGACATCTCGAGGCCGACATCGAAGCCTTCGCACATGTGCAGCTCGCCCATCACCGTTTTCAGGTCTTCCGTTGCCACATTGACCGCGCGGCTGGCACCCATCTTGCGCGCCAGTTCCAGGCGATGCTCGTTGACATCGGTCACCACCACATGACGCGCACCGACGTGACGTGCAACCGCGACCGCCATGATGCCGATCGGGCCGGCACCGGTAATCAGCACGTCTTCACCCACCATATTGAAGCTCAAGGCGGTATGCACGGCATTGCCGAACGGGTCGAAAATCGCAGCCAAGTCGTCCGAGATGCCCTCAGGAATCGGGAAGGCATTAAAGGCCGGAATCGCCAGATACTCGGCAAACGCACCGGCACGGTTGACGCCGACACCGATAGTATTGCGGCACAGGTGGCGACGGCCGGCACGGCAGTTACGGCAATGGCCACAAGTAATATGCCCCTCGCCGGAGACACGGTCGCCGATGTTGAAGCCTTTCACTTCCGAGCCCATGCCGGCCACCACGCCGACGTACTCGTGGCCGACATGCATCGGCACCGGAATGGTCTTCTGCGACCAGTCATCCCAGTTCCAGATATGGATGTCGGTGCCGCAAATCGCGGTCTTGGTGATCTTGATCAACAGGTCGTTATGGCCGACTTCCGGCATCGGCACATCGGTCAGGGTCAGCCCCGGTGCGCGTTGCAGTTTGGCAAGTGCTTTCATCTTCATATCCTTCTTTCTATGGCCGCAACAGGGGTCGCCCGCTGCGGCGCGGCAAGCTTAAATCACGCCCAGTTCGCGGCCAACCTTGGTAAAGGCGGCGACCACACGGTCGATCTGCTCGGGCGTATGGGCGGCCGACATCTGGGTGCGGATACGCGCCTTGCCCTTGGGCACCACCGGGAAGGAGAAGCCGACCACATAAATGCCTTCTTTCAGCAGCGCGGCCGACATTTCGCCAGCCAGGCGCGCATCGCCCAGCATCACCGGAATAATAGGATGCTCGCCCGGCACCAGGGTAAAGCCGGCGGCCGTCATCGCCGAGCGAAAATGCTCGGCATTGCGCTTGAGGTTCGCGCGCAGTGCGATGCCTTCATCACTCTTGAGGATGTCCAGCACGCGCACGCTGGTGGAGGTAATGGCCGGGGCCAGCGAATTGGAAAACAGATAGGGGCGCGAACGCTGGCGCAACAAATCGACAATAGCCTGATGGCCGGACACATAGCCGCCCGAAGCACCACCCAGCGCCTTGCCCAGCGTGCCGGTATAGATATCGATGCGGTCGGACACGCCGCACAACTCTGGCGTGCCGGCACCGGTTTCACCGATAAAGCCCACCGCGTGCGAGTCGTCGACCATCACTAGCGCACCATGACGGCTAGCCAGATCGCAGATGGATTTGAGGTCGGCGATGATGCCATCCATCGAGAACACGCCGTCGGTCACGATCAGCTTGAAGCGGGCACCGGCCTGCTCTGCGGCAATCAACTGCGCCTCAAGATCGGCCATATCGTTATTGGCGTAGCGGAAACGCTTGGCCTTGCACAGGCGCACACCATCGATAATGGACGCGTGGTTGAGCGCGTCGGAAATCACCGCATCTTCTTCGCCCAGCAGGGTTTCGAATACACCGCCATTGGCATCGAAACAGCTGGAATAAA
This sequence comes from Craterilacuibacter sp., assembly GCF_051659485.1. NCBI lineage: Bacteria > Pseudomonadati > Pseudomonadota > Betaproteobacteria > Neisseriales > Neisseriaceae > Craterilacuibacter > Craterilacuibacter sp. Next base: position 6,216 of record NZ_JBOFOO010000113.1, read on the forward strand.
GGATAGTGTCGTCGGTGCCGAGGAAGGTCGAAATCGACGCTTCCAGCGTTTTATGCACGCTCTGGGTGCCGCAGATAAAACGCACCGAGGCGCAGCCGTAACCGTAATCATCCAGCCCCTGCTTGGCAGCCGCGATCAGGCGCGCATCGTCCGCCAGACCCAGATAGTTGTTGGCGCAGAAATTCAAGACCTGCTGGCCGCCGGCCAGTGTCACATCGGCACTTTGCGGCGAAGCAATCACACGCTCGGGTTTTTCGAAACCGTCGGCACGGATTTGTGCCAGTGTAGCCTCAAGATGGGCGAGATAGGTTCTGTTCATGGCATCCTTGTCCTGTCAAACAGGGTAGAGACCGCGTCGACCAGCGGCGCAGCCATGCAACCCCGAGTAGACCGAGAGAATACCACCCGTACCCTAATATTTGAAAGCAAGCATATGCTTTGCCTTATGGCGATCATGTGGCAATAATTCATCTCCTGCCAAGGCCGGCACGATCCATCCTCCCCCAAACGCTGCCACATTTAGCGCATTCAAATCACAACACGGCATCTTTGTAAAACAGAGCGGCTGCCCCCGTGCTTTAGAAAAAGCCTAATGGAACCGGTTATGATCAGGCGTGACAGTTGCCAAGCCGGCCGATGACAAAGGCCCGCAGTCTTACTACGCATTCCTGCCGACCATCCGCACCGGGGGCAAGCACGGCGAGGCGTTCGGCTACCGCACCGCCAACACCGATGTGCTGGGTTGGGTTGGGTGATCGTACGCGTAAGCGGCAAGAGTATGCCGCAACTCTTGTCGGAAAAGATCCGGCAGAAGCCCGGCACCGAGCAGGACGGGTACATTAACGTCGGCTCGACCGGCACAGCCTGCGCAACCTCGCCCGCTTCGGCGAGATGCTGAGGAATAACGGCGCCTACAACGGCCAGCAGATCGTCTCGGCAGCGGCCATCGCCGACATCCGCAGCAACGACAAGGCCGGCTACAGCCAGTTGCCGGGGTGGAGCTACCGCAAATCACCGTGCGCCGTCAGGCACGACAAATAATGCGCTCACAGGGCATCCAGCGGGCTACTCACACCCCGACCGCCCTTGTTCAGGACATGGGTGTAGATCATCGTGGTGCTAACATCCGCATGGCCCAGTAACTCCTGCACCGTGCGAATGTCGTAACCGGATTCGAGCAGATGAGTGGCAAAGCTGTGGCGAAGTGTATGCGGCGTGGCCGGCTTGGCAATTC
>NZ_JBOFOO010000114.1:0-1173 GCF_051659485.1 Craterilacuibacter sp.
GCAACTTCTTCGCCAAGCGGGCAGACTTTCCCCGCTTTAAGCGAAAAGGACTCAGTGACAGCTTCCGCTACCCGCAAGGCTGCAAACTCGATCAAGGCAATAGCCGTATCTTCCTGCCTAAGCTCGGCTGGCTGCGCTACCGCAACAGCCGCGACGCGGGCAGGTGGTTTGTATCCATCCAGACCGAGCGTGAAGTCGCCATCCCGCTGCCGAAAGGCGGCATGATCGGCATTGATGTGGGGATTGCCCGCTTCGCGGCTTTCGATAACGGCGCGTTCATCGCACCGGTCAACAGCTTCAAACGGCATCAAGCCCGCTTGCGTAAAGCGCAGCAGGGGTTGAGCCGGAAAACCAAGTTCTCGAACAACTGGAAGAAGGCGAAAGCTCGCGTCCAGAAGCTCCACGCCCGTATCGGCAATGTCCGCAAAGACTTCCTGCACCAAGCCTCGACCCGCATCTGTGAAAACCAAGCGATTGTCTGTGTTGAGGATTTGAAAGTGCGGAATATGTCGAAGTCAGCAGCCGGCAGTGTCGAACAACCAGGGCGCAATGTGCGGGCGAAGTCTGGCCTGAACAAAGCGATCTTGGATCAGGGATGGGGCGAATTCAGGCGGCAACTGGACTACAAGCTGGCATGAAAAGGTGGACACCTGATTGCCGTACCACCGCACCATACCAGCCAGACTTGCCCGAATCCGGCCTGTGGTCATATCTCGAAACTGAACCGCCAGACCCAAGCCCTGTTCAAATGCGTGGAATGCGGCTACGAGAATCATGCCGATACCGTCGGCGCGATCAATATTTTAAGGGCGGGATACGCCCGGCTAGCCTGTGAAGTGAGCGGTGCAGCAATGCCGCCAGCAGCAGGAACCCACCGAAGTGAGCTAGCCGCGTAAGCGACTAGACGCAGTAGGAATCCCCGTCCTTTCCGGTCTCAAGACTGGCTCGCGCAAGCGAGAGGGCGGGGAGGATATCAACTATCCCACCGCAGCAAGAGGATCGTATGACTGAAACTAACGCCGCTATTCTTAAGCCCTGCAGCAAATGCGGCTCGCGTGCCGAGCTCGTCAAGGCCGGCTCCAGCCGTTTCTGGGTACAGTGCGTGAACTATGCCGGACAAGGCAATTGCACCGTGATAGGCGCTCAGGCCGACAATAAGAAAGAAGCGATTTA
>NZ_JBOFOO010000115.1:0-10687 GCF_051659485.1 Craterilacuibacter sp.
CCTTGGCCATCTTCCACGCCCGAGCCACAGACGATCATGCCGGCCGACACCCCAAAGCGCATCTTGCGTGGCGCCAGATTGGCAACCACCACCACATTGCGCCCGATCAGCTTTTCCGGCTCGCCATACGCCTTGCGGATGCCGGAGAAAATATTGCGCGTCTCAAAACCCAGATCGACAGTGAACTGCAACAGCTTGTCCGAGCCTTCGATAAACTTGCAGTCCAGCACCTTGCCGATACGCAGGTCGACCTTGGCAAAGTCATCGATGGTAATGGTATCGGCTAAAGGCTCGTACTGTGCCGCGACTGCGGCAGGTGCTTGTTGTTCCATACTTTGCTTGTTCGCTGCGATAAGGTTTTCGACCAGCACAGGATCGATGCGCTGCATCAGATGCTGGTAAGGATTGATCACATGCCCCAACAGCAGCGTTTCGCTATCGGACCATTGCAGTTTTTCCAGATTGAGGAAGGCTTCGACGCTCTCAGCCAGTTTGGGCAGCACCGGCTTGAGATAAATACTCAGCAGGCGGAAGGCATTGATCAGTACCGAACACACTTCCTGCAGACGGGCGTCCTGCCCCTCCTGACGCGCCAGCTCCCACGGCTTGTTGGCATCGACATAGCCGTTGACCAGATCGGCCAGCGCCATCACGTCGCGCAATGCTTTCGCGTACTCGCGCGCTTCGAAGGCGGCGGCGATATTCACCCCCTCGGCCTGCAAACGGCTCAGCAGATCAAGGTCGGATACACTATCGGCAAGCTTGCCGTTAAAGCGTTTGGCAATAAATCCGGCGGCACGGCTGGCAATATTGACAAACTTGCCCACCAAATCCGAATTCACCCGTGCGACAAAGTCGTCGAGCGAAAGGTCGATGTCCTCGATGCGGGCATTGAGTTTGGCGGCAATGTAGTAGCGCATCCACTCAGGGTTCAGCCCACAGTCCAGATAAGACTTGGCGGTGATGAAGGTACCGCGCGACTTGGACATCTTGTGCCCGTCGACGGTGAGAAAGCCGTGCGCGAACACGCCGGTCGGCGCGCGGTAGCCGGCGTATTTCAGCATCGCCGGCCAGAACAGCGCGTGGAAGTACAGGATATCCTTGCCGATGAAGTGATACAGCTCGGTACTGGAATCGGCCTTGAAGTATTCATCGAAATCGAGGCCTGTCCTGTCGCACAGATTCTTGAACGAGGCCATATAACCGATAGGCGCGTCCAGCCAGACATAGAAGTACTTGCCAGGTGCATCCGGAATCTCGAAACCGAAATACGGAGCGTCGCGCGAGATGTCCCAGTCCTGCAGGCCGCCTTCGATCCACTCGTTCATTTTATTCAAAGACTCGGCCTGCAGGTGCATCTGCTGCACGCCATCGGTGCGCAAAGTACTGCCTGCGGTCCACCCCTTCAGGAAATCGGCACACTCGCCCAGCTTGAAGAAATAGTGCTCGGAGCTGCGCAGTACCGGTGTTGCGCCGGAAACAGCCGAGAACGGGTTCTTCAGCTCGGTCGGGCTGTAGGTCGCGCCGCACACCTCGCAGTTGTCGCCATACTGATCCTTGGCAGCGCACTTCGGGCACTCGCCCTTCACAAAACGGTCGGGCAGAAACATCTGCTTTTCCGGATCGAACAGCTGCTCGATGGTGCGCGAGGCAATCTTGCCATCGGCACGCAGCGCCTTGTACACCGTCTCGGCAAAATGCTTGTTTTCCGGCGTATTGGTCGAGTAGTAATTGTCGTAACCGATATGAAAGCCGGTGAAGTCGGCCAGATGCTCGTCCTTCACCCGCGCGATCAGCGCCTCGGGGGTCACGCCCTGCTTTTCGGCCGCCAGCATGATGGGGGAGCCATGGGTGTCATCGGCGCACACATAATGGCATTCATGGCCGCGCATTTTCTGAAAACGGACCCAAACATCGGTCTGGATGTGTTCGACCATGTGGCCAAGGTGGATCGCGCCGTTAGCGTAGGGCAGCGCGCTCGTCACCAGTATCTTGCGTTTCGTCATCGGAAAGCCCCCGGGTTCAATTTCAAGCGGTCGATTATACAATAAAGGCAGGACAGGGACGGCGTCGCCCCTGTCCTGCCTTGTTTATCTGTCAATGTCAGATTTATAGGTTCTGGCTGGCCAACTCGGGCTGACCTGCAACCGGCGTGGCCGCAACTTCAGTTTCGGCACGTTCGGCCATGGCCAAAGCTACCATGCGGCTGGCCAGGCGCACAAACACCAGCGATGTCGCCAGCGCCATCAGCGCAAAGCCGGTCATGCCGCCTATCTTGTAAACCAGCGTAAACACCTCGATACCCAGCGCATAGCCCAGCATCGAAATCATGCTCATACTGGCCGATACCGTGCCCTTGCCTTCGGGGCAGGACATCAGCGCAAAACGATACAGCACACCGAAAGCCATGCCCTCGCCGAAGGCCATCAGGCTCATGCCGGCAACCATATAGTATTGCGGGCCATCCGCGAATACGACCCCGCCGAGCATCAGTGCAAGGCCGGCCACAATCGGCCACATCCCCAACTGCACCGAACGCCCCAGCGGCCAACGCTCGGCCACCGTTGCCAGAAACAGGTTACCGGCAATCAGGCCGCCAAACACCGGAATCTGCATCAGGCCATACTCGACCGTGGTCATACCCAGATCCTGCACCAGCAAAACCGGCGACAAGGCAATCCAGCCCATGAGCGGCAGTGCCAGAAGCGGAATGCACAAGGCAGACAAAACGAAACGGCGATTGCGGAACACCGCCAGATAGTCGTGACCAATCTGCGACAAGGGCAGCTTTTCATGGCTGGGCTTGACCGTCTCCGGCATGTGCATCAGCAGGCCGATCAGCGAAACGAAAGACAGTAGTGCGATCAGCAAGAAACTGGAACGCCATGGCGCCAGCTCCAGCAAGGCCGCACCGGCCAAGGGGCCCAATAGCGGCGCGATCAACGCCACATTGGCCATGAGCGCCATTACTTTAACTGCCGTTTTTTCCTTGAATGCTTCCTGCACTGCGGCATAGCCCACCGCATTGATAAAGCACAGACCTACGCCCTGCAGCACGCGCAGCACGATAAATGCCTCGATGCTGGTGACAAGATAAGTCGCAAGACAGGTCAGAGTAAAATAGACGACACCGGCCAACAGCACCGGGCGACGGCCAATACGGTCGGACAAGGGTCCAGTCAGCCATGGCAGCAATGCGCCACCGGCGAGAAAAGCCGTCATCGAAGTCGGCACCCAGGAAGAATCGACCATAAACTCGCGCGTCACCGCCAGCATGGCGGGCTGCACCATATCATTACAGATGTATACGGCAAATTCGAACAAGACCAGCGCCAATGGAAACAACAGCGCCGTGCGTCCGGAAAGAGTGTGTTTTGCGTGCATAGATAAAGAACAAAAACCTTTAGAATCAAACAGCAACGGCGCCACTAGGGCGCCGAAATGGGCGGATTCGGCATTAAGCCAAACGCAGAAAAGGGTGCAATTCTACTTCAGATTATACTGATATACCAGCGCGCAGCCGATTTTACTGCCCGCGCCCGCCAGCCATCAGCCCAGCCAGCCATCGCGGCTAATGTCCCACCGGCGTATCATCAGCGCGACAAGCGCCCTGCTTCGCGTAAAATACCGGGGTATATTCCGGACACTAGCCATGCTTTCCAAAATAAGCCGCTTTTTCAGCACCCGCGCCAGCGAGGAGACAAACAACACCATGACCGCGACTGAAACCCAGCTGCAAGACGTCATCGCCGGACTGATCGATGCCAATACCGGCAAGCCCTATGGCGCCGCCAAAGCCATACGCAAACTGACGGTTGGTGATGACAGCATCACCCTGAATGTCGTACTGCCCTACCCGGCACAGAGCCAGTTCGAGGCCATACGCGCGCAATTCACCGAGGCACTGCAGCCCTTAACAGAAGGACGGCATCTGGAGATCTCAGTCAGCAGCCAGATTGTCAGCCATGCCGCCCAGCGCGGCGTTCCGCTGCTGCCCGGCGTCAAGAACATCATCGTGATCGCCTCGGGCAAGGGTGGCGTAGGCAAATCGACCACCGCCGTCAATCTGGCATTGGCGCTATCGGCTGAAGGCGCGCGCGTCGGTCTCTTGGATGCGGATATTTACGGCCCGTCCCAACCGTTGATGATGGGGCTGGCCGAGCGGCATCCGGAAATGGCAGCCGATGGCAAAGGCCTCAAACCGGTCGAGAATTACGGCATCCAGACCATGTCCATCGGCTATCTGGTCGACACCGATCAAGCCATGGTATGGCGCGGCCCCATGGTCAGCCAGGCCTTGCAGCAACTCCTGAATGACACCCAGTGGGATAATCTCGACTATCTGGTGGTCGACATGCCGCCAGGCACCGGCGACATCCAGCTGACGCTGTCGCAGAAGGTGCCGGTGACCGGTGCCGTCATCGTCACCACGCCGCAGGACATCGCCTTGCTGGATGCACGCAAGGGTTACACCATGTTCCAGAAGGTCGGCGTACCGACACTGGGGCTGATCGAGAATATGGCTGTTCACATCTGCTCCAACTGCGGCCATAGCGAGCATATTTTCGGTGAAGGCGGTGCGGCCAAAATGGGAGCCGACTTTGATATCGAGCTCTTGGGCTCCCTGCCGCTGGACATCAGGATCCGCGCGGCCGTCGATGCCGGCATGCCAACACTGGTCTCTGATCCGGATGGTGCAATTGCCGCAAGCTATAAGGCCATCGCCCGCAAGGTTGCCATCAAGGTCGGTGAAAAAGCGCAGGACTTCTCCGGACGCTTCCCCAAGATCGTGATCCAGAACACTTAAGCCCGCGACGCCCAAGCACCCTAGCCTGCCGTGAGGCAGGCTATTTTTATCCCTTAATTTGGAATTCTCATGATAGGCATGTTCGACTCGGGTCTGGGCGGCCTGTCGGTCTGGCGCGAACTGGCGCGGCAGATGCCCGGCGAGTCGGTCATCTACCTCGCCGACCGCGACTGGTGCCCGTACGGGCCGCGCAGCCACGGTGAAATCGAAGCGCGCAGCATCCGCATCGCCCAGTGGCTGTTCGATCAGGGTGCCAGCAGTCTGGTGATCGCCTGCAATACTGCCACCAGCGCGGCGGCCGCCAGTTTGCGCGCGCGCTATCCGCACATCCCCATCATCGGCATGGAACCGGCTATCAAGCCGGCGGCACTGGCGTCCCTAAGCAGCCAGATTGCAGTACTGGCCACCCGCGCCACACTATCCGGCGACAAGCTGCAGCACCTCGCGCTGCGCTACCATGAGCAGACGCGGATGACCCTGCTGCCCGGAGACGGTTTTGTCGAACAGGTCGAAGCCGGCGATCTCGACAGCCCCGCAACACAAGACATCGTACGCCAAGCACTCGCGCCGCTCACCGGCAGCCGGGTTGACCAGATCGTGCTGGGCTGTACCCACTACCCTTTTCTTGCACCGCAGATCGCAGCCTGCTGGCCGGATGCGGCGCTGATCGATCCGGCCGGTGCCGTCTGCCGCCAGATACGGCGCTTGCTGCAGGCCCATGGCCTGAGTGCGCAGGCAGGCAACCGGCCACACTACCGCTTTGTCAGCACTGCAGCCGCGACCGACATGGAGCGCTTCCTGTCACGCGTGCTCGGACTTGATGCCATCGTCGAGAGCGTCGCACTGCCCTGAATGCCGGCCCGACACCGACAGCCACGGCAGCATCTCGCTGCCCTGCATCGGGCGGGCAAACAGGTAACCCTGCATCCAGCGGTAACCGATAGCGTCCAGCGCCCGGCGCTCGGCCTCGGTTTCGACGCCTTCGGCAATCAGCCCCAGACCAAGGCCGCTCGCGAAATCATGCACGGCACGTGCCAGCACGGCATCGCCCTGCCCCAGCGCGAGCACGAAGGAGCGGTCCAGTTTGAGGACGTCGAATGGCAGCTCACGCAGCCGCGCCAGCGACGAGTAGCCGGTGCCGAAATCATCCAGATGCAGGCCGATGCCGGCGGCAACCAGTTCGGCAATGATGCTATCCACCAGCTCCGGGTATTGCAGCATGCAGCTTTCGGTCAGCTCCACCGCCAGCGCCTCGGCCGGCAGGCCATGTTTTTGCAACTGGGCAAGAAGATTGCGCGCCAGTGCGGCATCGGCAAACTGCAGGGCCGACAGGTTGACCTGCAAGACCAGATGCGGGCACTGTTCTCGAAACTGCGCAAACCACACCATACCCTTGTCCAGCAACTGATTGAACAACGGCCCGATCAGGCCCAGCACCTCCGCCTGCGGCACAAATTCGGCGGGCGATACCATCCGCCCCTCATGCGACCAGCGCGCCAGCATCTCCAGCGACACCACCTGACCGGTCATCGAATCGACCACCGGCTGGAAATAAGGCTCCAGCACATCCTCGGCCAGTGCCTGACGCAAGGCCTGCTCACTTTGCAGCCGCTGCTCGACATCCACACTCATCGACGGGGCATACACACAGAACTGTGCCTTGCCCGCCGTTTTGGCCATGGTCAAGGCCAGATCGGCATGACGCATCAGATCCAGTGCCGACAGCTCACCCTGCCGGTAAGCGATGCCGGCCGATGCCGAAATCTTGATCTCATGTCCGGCGAAACGGAATACCTGATGCAGCAAGCCCATCAAGCGCCGCGGCAGGACCTCGCCCTCGTCCCGGCTGGCAACAGACAACAGCAGCGCAAACTCGTCACCTGCCACACGGAACAACTCGTCCCCCTCGCGCAGGCTCTGACGCATGCGCTCGGCCACCAGCCGCAGCAAGGCATCCCCGTTACCATGCCCCAGACTATCATTCACCAGTTTGAAGCCATCCAGATCAACCAGTAACAAAGCCAGGCCCTGTTCGTTGCGGCAACGTCCTATCCTGCCGTTAGCCGCCAGTTCCAGACCATAACGGTTACCCAGGCCAGTCAGCGGATCGGTGACCATCTGCTGCTGCAGCGCACCCTGAGCCGCAGCGAGTCGTGCCACCATCTGGTTGAACGACTGCGCCAGCCGGTCGATTTCGCTCCCCCCTTCGACCGGCCACTGCACCGTCTGCCCCAGTTCGTAGCGATGAGCAAGCTCGGCAAACAGCTCAACCCGGTTGAGCACCTGCCGGCGCAAGAAGCGCCGCATCCACAGGGCAGCTAGCCCGAACAGCAACAACAGAATGCAGGCAAACAGCAGCAGATTGCGCAACTGCTCGCCATGATCAAATTTTTTATCCAGCTGGAGAGCCAATACCGTACTGCCAGGCAAAGGCACGATGGTCTGCCGTGCATGATGAAGCGCTGACGACGGGCTGGCACGCCCGTCCAAAACAGGCGTTACCTTGCCCCCCACCAACTGTCCCAACCACTGCAGATAGGCCGAATCCAGAAGCCTGACCATCACCATCAGGCCATTGCATGGCGCACGTTCATCCGAGCGGGTGATGCACGCCACGCCGAGCAAGGCCATCTGTCCGCCGACTTGCGCAACCCGCACCTGTGGCTCGCCCTGAACCGGCAGCTTTTTCCACTCCGGCAAACCGGCCAGGGTCGCCTGCCAGGCCTGAGAACTGAGTCCCGCCGGCTGGCCATACTGCAGCAATGGCTCGCGCGGCGCGCGCAAAATGGCCACCAGCGCCACCCCGGTCGACAGGAACGAACCGGTAAAATTGATCTGCCCATAACGCGGGTGCGGCTGATTGACAAAATAATAGCTGTCATCCCAGCCTGCATAATCGCGCAAAGTACCCTGCAATGCCTGCCTGTCCCGCTCCAGCACCAAGCCCAGTTTATCGGCATCAGCCTGCAGCAGGCGCTGCTCGGACTCAAGCGCGGCCTTGCCCGTAAACAAAACGACAGGCAATAGCAGCAGCAGCGCCACCAGCGTCATCTGCAGGGAAAAATGGCGCAACAACACCCACTGCAAGCTTCCTTCGCGCGGTGCCGCAGACGGCTGAAAATCATTCTGCCTGTTCATGCCTCTACCCCTCACAATGACACACCTGTCTCGGCACGCACCTGCCAGGCCGTCACCCGGTTGCGGCCTCCTTCCTTGGAGCGGTACAGCGCCTGATCGGCCTGATCAATCAGCGCCTCGCCGCCCGCCACGGAGGCATCCAGTACCGCCACACCAAAACTCATGGTAATGCGCAAGCCCGCGACCGTGCGTATGCCCGGCCCGGCCTGTTCTTCCACCGCGCGGCGCAGCCGCTCGCCGATCAGCATCGCCTGCGCCAGATCCTGCCCAGGCAGTACGATGCAGAACTCCTCGCCACCATAGCGGCACAACAGATCCGCCTCGCGCAAACCAGATGCGATCGCCTTGACCACGCTCTTGATCACCAGATCGCCCACCGCATGGCCATGCGTATCATTAAAACGCTTGAAATGGTCGATATCGCACATGATGCAAACCAGCGGCTCGTTCTGCTGGCGATGCCGGGCAAACAGAGGTTCGAACTGTTCGAAAAATGCCCGCCTATTCAGGCAGCCGGTCATCGGGTCGCGAGTCGCCAAGCGGAACAGTTCGGCATTCTTGCTCTCGATCTCGGCCTTGCTTGCCTCCAGTACCGACAGGGTCTGGCGCAACGCATGGTTGCTCTCATGTAGCGCCGTCACATCGGAAAGACTGATCAGACAGCCACGCACCTTGCCACTGCCATCCTGAATCGGCGAACAGTTGACGATCACCCGCCGCGCCTCCCGCAAATGAGGCTGGGCAATCACCAGTTCGTCCCCGCCAATGGGCTGCCGGGTCTGCATGGCCAGTAGCCATGGCCAGTGCGCCGATGCGGGGGGCAGGCCTGCCAGCAGCCAGCCCTGCTTGGCCAGCAACTGCCCGGTCAAGCCTGCATCCGCCTGCGGGTGCAGGCTGCGCAAGGCCTGATTGGCCAGTACAATGCGTCCGCTGTGATCAATGATCAACACGGCCTCGCGCAAGGTATCAAAAGCCGAACGCACCCGCTCCGGCACCACTGCCGCCGGATCCAGGTAATGCAGGGAGCGGCGCAAAAACAGATAAAACACCATGCCCAGCAACAGGCAGAACAGCACCGCGCCCTGTAGCGGACGATACGACAGCCAGCCGGCCAGCGTTTCCGGCAACACCGGATGAAAGACCAGCTCCACCGCCCCCCACTGGCTCCCTTTCCGATACAGCGGCACGCTGACCCGGGTCAGCGTCGAACGATTACCCGGCAAGGGCTGCCAGAGCTGCCGGTGATTGCCCGCCTGCGCGACAAGATGGCCATCGGACTGACGTATCGCCAGCGAACGGATATCACCATCGCGCCGCTTCACCTCCGTCAGCGCCTCCCGCAATAGCGCAAGGTCGCCCGACTGCAACAAGGTCGCCACCTGAATCGCCAGACTCTCGGCGGTACGCTCGCGCACCTGCTGTGCAAACTGCTGCCGATCAGGCATCACACCGAGAAAAAAATCAACCAGCCACATCACCGACATGGCCAGCAGCAGCATATTCAAGGCCATGCGGCCAATCGGCCCCGGACGCCATCGCACCATACTCATATCCCACCCTCCCGCGCAGCCGCAGTCCACATGCCGGAAACGGCCTGCTCATCCTCCAGCGCCTCACGACCATCCTGCCCTGTCCAGACGTCATCCGGTGACTGCCCACCCAATACCGGCAGCGGGTCAAAGCCGCGCCAAGCGGGTGCCGTCGCCAATATGCCGGCCAGCAAGCCCCCGATGCGCACAGCCCACCACACAAAACCGACCGACAGCACCGCCCCGACCGGCATCAGCACATCAACCACCACCGGCCCCTCCTCCACTGCGGTAGCCACCTCAACGCCAGCCTGAGCACCGCCTGCCCTGGCCTCCAGCATCAGGCGCAGATCATCCAGCGCCGATGCCAGATCCGCCTCCGTCACCGCCCCCTGCAACAACAGGCCATTTTGCTCCAGGCCTGCCAGAGTCAGCCGGATAGGGGCAATGGACGCAGCGTGAACCCCTTCGCTGCGCCACACCGGCCTGCCGGCATCCGTTTTCACGATGTCAGCCACATCCCCAGCCGGCGCCGAATCACCGGTATCGCCATTGCGTGCAGCGTCATGAATCTCATCCTGCGGCTTGCCGCCCCCGGAGCCAGTGGGGATCTCTCCGGTAGCGGCATCCTTACCCGGAGCGGTTTCGGACAAGCCGGGTAGCGACACATCAGGAAGTGAGCCACCACCTCCCGGCACCTCCGACTCCCCTCCACCAGAGCCGCTGTCATCATCCAGGCCGTCAATCCTGATCGTTACGGTGGTGCGACTGCCATCATTCAGCGTCAGTACAATGACATCGCGATAGATCTGCCCTCCCAGCAAGGTATCCGCCCGACCATCCAGCGTGTAGCTCCAACTGCCATCGGCAGAGAGCATGAGGCGGCCATACTCGCCCTGCACCGTTTCACCCACAAAGGCCAGACCCGGATTGTCGGCGTCGGTCGCAGTCAGCGTGCCGCTGGTGCTCGGCTGGGTCTTCTCGACCACGCTGCCGCTGCCGCTGGTAATCACCGGGAGGTCGTCGCTGCCGGTGATGTCGATCGCCACCGTGGTCGTGCTGCCGTCGTTAAGCGTGACGGTGAAGCTGTCGCTGACCGACTGCCCTTGCGTGAGCGCATTGGCGCGCGCATCGAGCGTGTAGGTCCACTTCCCGTCGACGCCCAGCACCAAGCTGCCGTAGCGGCCGGCAATCGTCCCGGCATTGAAGGCCA
>NZ_JBOFOO010000116.1:0-2835 GCF_051659485.1 Craterilacuibacter sp.
CCTGCAGCAAATGCGGCTCGCGTGCCGAGCTCGTCAAGGCCGGCTCCAGCCGTTTCTGGGTACAGTGCGTGAACTATGCCGGACAAGGCAATTGCACCGTGATAGGCGCTCAGGCCGACAATAAGAAAGAAGCGATTTACAACTGGAATAGCAAGCGCTGAACAAATACATCCAGAACGGGGCCGCATCTGAGTGCGGCCCCGATAAAGCGCAGGCTGGCATTGATGAAGGAAGGGGCTGAGCTGATGCTATGCCGTACCGTCAGCACCGTTACATAGCCCAGATATCGCCATCCTAATAAGTGCCCGACCTCGACCGAGGCTACGGGTATCACTTCGCGGAACAGATAGCCGCGAATCCCCCTTCAGTTCGAGCCGCAGGATAGGTGTTGCTGCGACAATATCCAGCTTGCTAAAACGGGCATGCCCAGCTATTGCTTACACCTTGCCGGTCATGCTGTTGAGTTTAGTCAGCAAGATTCAGAACTCGATGGTGACTTTCTTCGCGCCCAGTATTTTGGCACGGGCGATCAGCTGTTCCAGTGTTGCGTCGGTCAGCAGGATGGCTGGCAAGGGAGGAGGCGGCTGTTCAGCCCGGGGCGGGGCTTCCATGATGGCCGGTAGCTGCCGTATCCGTGCAGCAGGCACTGGAGCGGATTTGACTTGTTGGTCGGCAAGGGCGCGCACCAGTCGCTCGTAGGCCTGGGGGCTGGGCGTGATATGACTATTGTCTGTCGCCTCGTAGCGCTGGATGGCCGCCGTAGACAAGCCTACCTTGTCGGCTAGTGCCGTACGCGAGAGCTGCAGCTCCTTACGCAGGTTTTTTAGCGCCGACGGAAAGTCCGGGCTTTCAAGGACAGGCAGAACAGTCATGGTGATCTCACTCGGGTTCATTGTGATTTATATCATACATTGTTAATTCATACATGCATACATTGTTTGTATTGATTTTTTGTTGCGTGTGTATTTGTATGTTTTAATAAAGGTTAGTGTTGTAGTACTTGTTGTATGATTTATTATTTATCAGCGGCTTGTAATTGTATGGTTTGTTTGTGTGATTTTATTACAGTGATTAATCATACAATGCGGTAAGGATATTTTGTGTAATTTGTAAATCATACACAGTCATACATTTTGCTGCACTGCCATTGCCGGTGTGGTATCGCACCCTATGTTTGTGCCAGGGTAAGCCGGCTAAAAATGACGAAGGTGTGCATGGTTGTCGAGGTGTTTGTAATTTTTATTGTGTAGTTAAAATGCCATTGTTATTCATTGTCAAGCAAAGCTGGCAGTTAGCGGCATGGAAGCAAGGTGCGATGTGGACAAAAAAGCAATACACCGATGCTAATGACAGATTGTCGAGACGCTGGATTACAAATCTGTGAAAATCGCCTAGCCAAATTAAATATTCATATCAACAGAGGTGTTACATGCGGTCCACTGCTCCCGATTACATCAAACATGCAGACCTGCTTGCCTGGGTTGCCAAAGTAGCTGCACTGACCCAAGCGGATGCCATCCACTGGGTGGATGGTTCTGAAGAAGAAAATGCGCAATTACTGGAGCAGATGGTGGCCGCAGGGACGCTAACCCGGCTTAATCCGCAAAAGCGCGCCAATAGTTATGCTGCGTTTTCTGATCCTTCCGATGTGGCGCGAGTGGAAGACCGTACTTATGTCTGCGCCGAGCACAAAGAAGACGCCGGTCCAAACAATAACTGGATGGAACCGGCCGAGATGCGCACGACCTTGCAGGGCTTGTTTGAAGGCTGCATGCGTGGGCGTACGATGTATGTGATTCCGTTCAGCATGGGGCCACTGGGATCTCCGATTGCCCATATCGGTATCGAGATTACCGACTCGCCATATGTGGTTGCTTCGATGCGCATCATGACGCGCATGGGGCGTGCGGTGTACGACATTCTGGGAGAGAAGGGCGATTTCGTTCCGTGCATCCATACCGTAGGTGCACCCTTGGCCGCAGGTGAAGCCGACAAGCCTTGGCCGTGCAATCCGGACACCAAGTACATTGTCCATTTTCCGGAGACGCGCGAGATCTGGTCTTACGGTTCGGGCTACGGTGGCAATGCCTTGCTGGGCAAGAAGTGCTTTGCGCTGCGTATCGCCTCGACCATGGGGCGTGATCAGGGTTGGCTGGCAGAACACATGCTGATTTTGGGAGTGGAAAGCCCTCAGGGTGAAAAATCCTATGTCGCAGCCGCATTCCCGAGCGCCTGCGGTAAGACCAACTTTGCCATGCTGATTCCACCTTCCGCCTATCAGGGCTGGAAAGTCACGACCGTGGGGGATGATATTGCATGGATCAAGCCGGGCAGTGACGGCAAGCTCTACGCCATCAATCCGGAAAACGGCTACTTTGGTGTGGCACCCGGGACTTCGGTCAAGTCCAACCCCAATGCTATGGCGATGCTACAGAACAACGTGATTTTCACCAATGTGGCGCTGACGGACGATGGCGATGTGTGGTGGGAAGGCATGAGCAAGGACGTTCCTGCCCATCTGACCGACTGGCAGGGGCAGGACTGGACGCCGGAAATTGGCAAGGCCACCGGGCGCAAGGCCGCGCATCCCAACTCGCGCTTTACCGTGTCTGCGACCCAGTGTCCGTCATTGGATACCGCATGGAATGATGCTGCCGGTGTGCCTATTTCTGCCTTTATCTTTGGTGGTCGCCGTTCGTCTACGGTACCGCTGGTATTTGAAGCCGCCGGCTGGGACGAAGGCGTGTATATGGCCGCCACCATGGGATCGGAAACGACGGCGGCCGCGATGGGCGCACAGGGGCAGACCCGGCGTGACCCGTTTGCCATGCTGCC
>NZ_JBOFOO010000117.1:0-5160 GCF_051659485.1 Craterilacuibacter sp.
CTCGCGGCATCACCGGCGCCGATCAGCTGGATTACAGCCTGAAAGCGCTACTACCTTACCAGCTGCTCAAAAATATCGATGCGATGGCCGAGCGCCTGGCCGATGCCATCGCGGCAGGTGAAAAACTCCTGGTGGTGGCGGACTACGATGCGGATGGCGCAAGCGCATGCGCGGTGGCGGTTAAAGGCTTGTCGGCGCTGGGGGCGGTGATTGATTTTATCGTGCCCAACCGTTTTGAATATGGTTACGGGCTGTCGCCTGAAATTGTGGCACTGGCTGCGGGACTTGAGCCCGATATCATTATCACCGTGGATAATGGCATCGCCAGTGTCGACGGGGTCAATGAAGCCAAGAAGCGGGGTATCGAGGTGCTGGTGACCGATCACCACCTGCCGGGCGACACTTTGCCTGACGCGCTGATCGTCAACCCGAACCAGCCGGGCTGCGGTTTTCCATCCAAAAATCTGGCCGGGGTCGGGGTGATGTTTTATGTCCTGATGGCCTTGCGGGCCCGCATGCGCGAGCGCGGTGATTTTGCCGGGCGCAAGGAGCCCAATCTGGCCGAGTTGCTCGATTATGTTGCGCTGGGCACCGTGTCCGATGTGGTGAGACTGGATCAAAACAACCGCATTCTGGTCGAGAACGGTATCCGGCGCATGCGTGCCGGCAAGATGGCGCCAGGCATTGCCGCCTTGTTCCGTGTCGCGGGGCGTGCCGCACACAAGGCCAATACCTTCGATCTGGGCTTTACGCTAGGCCCGCGACTGAATGCTGCCGGTCGTCTGGACGATATGAGCATCGGTATTGCTTGCTTGCTGTGTGAAAACGAAGAGCAGGCTACACAACTGGCTGCCGATCTTGACAGGCTCAACCGCGAACGGCGCAGTATAGAAAGCGGCATGCAGGAAGAGGCGCTGGCCGGCTTGTCGGCGGTGGACCCTGCCGACCGCTATACACTGACACTGTATCGCGATGACTGGCATCAGGGGGTGGTCGGCATCGTGGCCTCGCGCCTGAAAGAGCGTTTTCACCGGCCTACCATCATCTTTGCACCGGGTGACGAGGGACAGATCAAGGGCTCTGGCCGCTCGATTCAAGGTTTTCACCTGCGCGACGCGCTGGATCTGGTCTTTAAGCGCCATCCCGGCTTGATCCTCAAATTCGGCGGCCACGCCATGGCGGCCGGGCTGAGCCTGAACGCGGCACGACTGGATGAATTCAGTACGGCGTTCGAGGCGGTGGCACATGAATTACTGGATGAATCGCAACTGACACGCCTGATAGAGACCGATGGCGCCTTACCCTTAGCCTGTCTGGATCTGGCATTTGCCGATCAACTGGGGGCGCTGGTTTGGGGGCAGGGCTTCCCTGCGCCGACTTTTTGCGACCGTTTTCGGGTGCTGAGCCAGCGCCTGGTGGGAAACAAGCATCTGAAATTGAGGTTGTGGAAAGAAGGCAGCGAGTTTGATGCCATGTATTTCAACCATGCCGACTGGCTGGCGGATGAAGTTGAAGCGGTGTACCAAATCGTAGCCAACGAATGGCAGGGCAGAAAAGAGCTGCAAATCTATCTGGAACATATCGCCTGATGCCTGCGTGCTCAGCCCGGGGGCAACGCCTTGCGTGTTGCCTTGCCCTTGGCGCCGAGCAGCTTCTCGCTTTGGGCAATGCGGCTTAAACGCCGCCGGATCTCGTCCGACTCCATCCAGATATCCTCTCCGCGCAAAATGCGCGCCAACTCGTCCGGCGTCAAGAACGGTTTGCAGATATTTTGCATGACTTTCTCGAACCACTTGCCGATGGCGAATACTTGCGCCTGCTGTTCATTACCCTTGCCGATCAGGGCCGACGTGTAGTTGTGAAACATCAGTTGGCAATTGTCGTGCACGATCAGCTCGTCTCCGACCAAAAACAATAAAGCGCCCATCGAATAGGCTCTTGCCTCCAGAATGGTGACGACACGGGCACGGGTTGCCAGCAGGTTGTTGATGATTTGCAGGCCGGTGTCAAAATCGCCGCCCGGGGTATTCAGGTGCAGGAAAATGACATCATTTTCGCCTGCGGTCCTGAGGGCATAGAACATCTCGCTGTAGTGATGCGGTTCGACGATTTCTCCGGACAGATAGTAGGAAATCTGCCGTAACGTCACCTGACTTTCAAAGCGTTGATACGCCGTCGATTGAATGCTGGCCGGCTCGTCATCAATCTCATCCGGCGCAGGGGCAGGAGCTGGGCGTTTTCTTGGCATAAGACCTCCGGTTTGGCCCGCCGACAGACAGGGCAGCAGCGGCTTGAGCCGCTCTTCAATCTATTCAGCCGGCTGTGATGGCGCGACTTTTGATGAAGCGCTTCGAACATTACACAGGTCTTTAGTCTAGCCTGATAACTCATCCAGTCATGAGGAATGCGGCCATGCATAAAGTTGTTGTTGTCTATCACAGTGGCTATGGCCATACGGCGCGTCTGGCACTGGCGATTCGGGAGGGGGCGGCGGCGGTGGCGGATGTCGAAGCCTGCTTGCTTGCCATTGATAGCGAAGGGAATCTGTCCGACGAAGACTGGCAGCGCCTGGATCAGGCCGAGGCCATCGTGTTTGGTTCGCCGACCTATATGGGTGGGCCATCCTGGCAGATAAAAAAGTTTGCCGAGACCAGCTCGCGCCGCTGGTCGGCTCAAGCATGGAAAGACAAGCTGGCGGCCGGGTTTACCAATTCGGCGACCATCAATGGCGACAAGTATGTGACTGTGCAGTATTTCATGACGCTTGCCATGCAGCATGGCATGTTATGGATAGGCACCGGCCTGTTGCCGGCCAACAAAAAGTCGTCGCAACGCAATGACGTCAATTATCTGGGCGGATTCACCGGCGTATTCGGGCAGTCGCCTGCCGACTCGACACCGGATGAAGGCCCGCTGCCGGGGGACCTGGAAACAGGACGGCAGTTTGGTGTGCGCATCGCCGAAGCGGCTAAACGCTGGTAAAGCCGGTCTTAGCCGCGCACCTTGCGTGCTTCGCGCAAGGTGCGCTTAAGCGTCGCTGAATCGGTGGTCCCACTCAGCAGCCGGTCGCCGATCAGCATGCACGGGGTAGAAAATACCTTGAGCTTGTCGGCCAGATCCTGATTATCGGCCAGAGCCTGTTGCGCCGCCTTGCTCGGCATCAACAGCGTGCCGCTGCCGTGCGCGCGTGCCGTCTTGGCGATGGCATCCTGATCCAGCGGCAGTTTTCCCTGCATCAATGCCTGGTGCACATCCCAGTAGTGCGCGCGTTTTGCTTGCCAGACATTCAGGGCGAGCAAGGCGGCGGGCTCCGAGCTGGCATCAAACAAAGTCAGTAGCTTGAATACAAATTTCAGATCCGGCTGCTCTTGTGCCACACGCTCTATCACCACATCCATGCGCCGGCAGTAAGGGCAGTTGAAGTCGGTAAAATAAATGACGATCTGGCTGGCTGTGGCATCCCCCAGAAAAGGGTCTGCACGATTGTTGTAGACCCATTCAGGGCGCTGGCGTGCCAGCAAACCCAGTTCCTGACGCTGTCTGGCACGGTTGTTTTCGGCAATTTGTTCCAGATCAGGCAGGATTTTGCTGTGTGCCAGCAAAGGCATCAGGCTTAAACCGGCAAGTACAGTCCGGCGTTTCATAGTGGTTTTCCTGTTGTGATCTACGGGGCGTGTGCGCTGTTATACAGGCAGACGCTGCCCTTGTATTAAAGCTCGGGTTTAAACGAAATTCGAGCTGTCAGTAAACCTGAAGGTTCAAAAGGCCGCCCCATCAGGCTTCCACCCCGCTGGAATTGACCTTCAAACCGTCCGGATGGACGATGTCCGGCTTGCCCCTCGGCAGCAAACTCAGTGCCATACCCGCAAGGGCGATGGCGGCACAGAGGAGGCAGTGATGGTGGAAATCAGGTCTTTGGCCTATGTGGTGGCTCAGTGCCGCGAACCGGCGCGCTGGGTGCAATACGCGCACGAGGTATTGGGTGCCATGGCCAAGAGCCGTGCCGATGGCGTGGTGCTCGTCAAGGTCGACGAGCGTCCGTACCGCATTCTGGTCGAGCCAGGCAGCGAAGACCGCTATCTGGCCTCGGGCTGGGAGCTGTCCGGACGCGATGCGTTTCAGGGTTTGCAGTTGCAGCTTGACCGCGCCGGTGTTGTTTTCGAGCTGGCCGACGCGGCCGCTTGCGCCTCGCGTCAGGTGAACGGCCTGCTGCGTGCCAGCGACCCGTCCGGCAACCGGCATGAGTTTTTCTGGGGACCGCAGCTGGATGCGCGGGCCTTCGCCTCGCCGCAGGGCGTTTCCCGTTTTGTCACCGGCGAGATGGGGCTGGGGCACACCGTGCTGCCGGCACTCAATTTTGACGCTACGCTGGAATTCTTTACCAAAGTGCTGGGCTTTGGCGTATCGGATATTTTCAATTTCCGCCCCGATCCCTCTGTGCCTGCCATCCCTATCCATTTTCTGCACTGCGCCAATGGCCGCCATCATAGCTTGGCGCTGGCCGGCTTTCCGTCGCCCGAGGGCTGCGTGCATATCATGCTGGAAGTACCGGACATGACCGATGTCGGCCGCGGCCACGACCGCATGCAGGCAAACGGCATCAAGCAGATGGCGACGCTGGGCCAGCATCTGAACGACCACATGACCTCCTTCTATATGCAGACGCCGTCGACCTTCGCGCTGGAGTACGGCTTTGGCGGTCTGGTGTGCGACTGGGAAAAACATACGGCATTCGAAGCGACAGAGGTCAGCATCTGGGGCCACGACTTCAGCGTCGGCTTCAACGAAAAAAAGGACGCGGTATGAACAAGGAAATGACGCTCGCCGCAGTGGCGGGCCGGATTAAGTCCGGCATGACGGTCGGCATCGGCGGCTGGGGTCCACGGCGCAAGCCGATGGCCATCGTGCGCGAGATCCTGCGCTCGGATGTGACCGACCTGACTGTGGTGGCCTATGGCGGCCCCGAGGTCGGCATGCTGTGCGCCGCCGGCAAGGTAAAAAAGCTGGTGTTCGGCTTTGTGACCATGGATGCGATTCCGCTGGAGCCCTTTTATCGCAAGGCGCGCGAGGCAGGCACGCTGGAACTGATGGAACTGGACGAGGGCATGCTGGAGTGGGGCTTGCGCGCGGCCGGCATGCGCCTGCCTTTTCTGCCCACGC
>NZ_JBOFOO010000118.1:0-2398 GCF_051659485.1 Craterilacuibacter sp.
TAAACGGCGCGACCGCAGCCACCATCAGCATATGATCCAGCGCACCCATGCTCATCGCCGAGACAAAATAATCCGGCAAGTTGTCGGTGTCGCCACCCAGCATGCGGTACACGCGGTAGGCGTGATCTTCGACGACATAGTCCTGAGTGCCGCCATCGGCCATGCGCTTCTTGCGGGTGTAGAACCAGCTAAACGGCGGCTCGATACCGTTGGAGGCATTGTCGGCAAAGGCCAGCGAAATAGTGCCGGTCGGCGCGATCGACAGCAGATGCGAGTTGCGGATACCGTACTTCTTGATACGGGCCTTGAGCGCGTCGGGCAGGCGGCTGGCGCAATGCGGCGCAGCCAGATACTTGTCGGCGTCAAATAGCGGGAAGGCACCCTTCTCGATCGCCAGATCGACCGAGGCATCGTAAGCGGCATCGCGCATCGCTTCGGAAATCCTGGCGGCAAAGCGGCGGCCTTCGGCACTATCGTAACGCACTTTGAGCATGATCAGGGCGTCACCCAGGCCGGTAAAGCCCAGGCCGACGCGGCGCTTGGACTGCGCCTCTTTTTCCTGTTCTTTCAGCGGCCACACGGTCAGGTCGAGCACGTTGTCCAGCATGCGCACCGCCATGCGGACGACTTTCTCAAAGGCCTTGAAGTCGAATACCGGCTTGTCGCCGAAAGGCTGGCGCACATATTTGCACAGATTGACCGAGCCCAGATCGCAGCAACCATAGTCCGGCAGCGGCTGCTCGCCGCACGGGTTGGTCGATTCGATCACTTCGCAGTAGCTGAGGTTGTTGTCCTGATTGATCTTGGACATAAACAGTACGCCCGGCTCGGCGTGGTCATAAGTGGACACCATGATCTGCTTCCACAGATCACGCGCCGGCACGGTGCGGTACACCCACAAGCCATCGGCACGCTGGTAATTGCCGGGGAAGGCATCGGATGCCGGCTCGACCGCGTGGGTCAGTTCCCACTGGCTGTCGCTATCGACGGCCAGCATAAAGGCATCGGACACGCCGACCGAGATATTGAAGTTCTTCAGATCGCCCTGGTCTTTGGCGTGGATGAAATCTTCGATATCGGGGTGGCTGACATCGAGCACGCCCATCTGCGCGCCACGACGCGCGCCGGCAGACTCGACCGTTTCGCAGCTGCGGTCGAATACACGCATATATGACACCGGGCCAGAGGCGCGGCTATTGGTACCCTTGACGCGGGCACCCTTAGGACGGATGCGGCTGAAGTTATAACCGACCCCGCCACCACGGCGCATGGTTTCGGCAGCCTGCAGCAAGGCTTCGTAGATGCCGACCTTACCCAGTTGCGGCTCGGACACCGAGTCGCCCACCGGCTGTACGAAGCAGTTGATCAGCGTGGCCTTAAGATCGGTACCGGCGGCGGAGTTGATGCGGCCACCGGGAATGAAACCGTTATCCAGTGTTTCAAAAAACAGCGGTTCAAAACGGGCAGGGTCCTTTTCCTGCTGGGCTAGCGCGCGCGCCACACGTTGACGCACTTCGCTGACCGAAGTTTCGCCGCTCTTGGCGTACTTCTCCAGCAAGACTTCACGCGAGATGTCCTGCTCAGCCATCAAGGCCACATTTTCCTGTTTCACCGCAAACCTCCCATTCACCTACAAAATCAATATATACGCACTCGGCGCGCAGTATGGCACAAGCTGTTGTTGTTTAAAACATTGACAAACGCTAAAAAAGCACACGATGCCGCCCAATAATGGCGGCCAAAAAATCCGGTAAGGGCGCGAGTCTCGCGCAAAGCAGGCGCTGCGGCAAGGGGCAAAGCGGTGGAAAAAATGTGGATAAAACGCGACGCACCAGCCAGCCTGAGCTTGCAGCGCATCCCGCCTTGAACGAGCTCAAAACAAACACCCCATCCGGCCGTACCTGCCATCGATAAAGCACTGCCTGACCATGCAAATGGTCTGTAGAATAAGCCCGTCAAGCTGATTCTCCACCGACTCCAACAGGAAAACCGGACATGCATTTTCTGACCACCGATCTCTACGATGCCAACGAAGGCCGGGTTCAAGTTGCCGAACCACGACTGAAAAATTTCGGCGGCCGTACCCGCTTTGCCGGCCAGATCGTCACCCTCAAGCTGTTCGAGGACAACACGCTGGTGCGCGAAGTGCTGGCCACCAACGGGGGTGGCAAGGTGCTGGTGATTGATGGCGGCGGCTCGCTGCGCTGCGCACTTCTGGGCGACCAGATTGCCGAACTGGCGGTGAAAAACAACTGGGAAGGCGTGGTGATCTACGGCTGCATCCGCGACTCGGTTGCGATCAAGGCGCTAGACCTTGGGGTACAGGCCATCGCCACCAACCCGAAAAAATCGGTCAAGCGCGGCGAGGGCCAGCGGGATCTGCCGGTGCACTTTGCCG
>NZ_JBOFOO010000119.1:0-1752 GCF_051659485.1 Craterilacuibacter sp.
GATATAAGCTGGCCGTCTTTGCGGTTAATGTGCCGCGCATGTGTTTGAAACCAGAATTGGTACGCTCCTGATGTCTGCTAACTCGTTTTCGGAGAGCTTCACCCTATACAAGCGGGTGATGCGCTACCTCAAACCACAATGGAAAGTATTCCTGATTTCCTTGTTGTCCATGGTTGTGGCGGCGGCAACTGAACCAGCCTTCGCCAGCCTAATGAAGCCGTTGATAGACGGCGGCTTCGTCAATAAAAGCCGTGAAGCCATCATCTGGACGCCGCTGGCCATTGTCGGCCTGTTTATCGTGCGAGGGGTGGCGACCTATATTAACGAATATGCCTCGGCCTGGCTGACCGGTCGTCTTGTCGAGCAATTGCGCACCGAGATGTTTGCCCGTATGCATCACCTGCCGATGACCTACTTCGATACGCATCCGTCCGGTAATACCCTATCGCGTATTGTCAATGAAACGACACAGGTCAGTGATGCGGGCTTCAATGTGATTACCGTCACGGTCAAAGATGGTCTGACCATTATTGGTTTATTGGGGCTCTTGCTGTATACCGATTGGCGTCTGGCATTGATCTGTTTTGCCGTGATGCCGGTGGTCGCGGTTTGTGTGCGCTATGTCAGCAGCAAGTTACGTAATCTGTCACGGAAAAATCGCCAGGATCAGGCGCATATGACGCAGATCGTCTCCGAGGTTGTGGCTTGTCAAAGTGATGTCCGGGTGTATCAAGGCGAGATGCAAGAAACCCGCCGTTTCGGCAAGTCGGCAGAGGCGATGCGTCGTAACCAGATCAAACGCAGGGCAACCAATGCAGCGAGTACCGGCGTGACCCAGTTGCTGATTGCGATGGCGCTGGCTGTGATCCTCTACTTTGCCGGAGTGCTGGCACAGATGGGCAGTTTTTCGGCTGGCGACTTCATGTCGTTCCTGACGGCGATGCTGATGCTGTTCGCGCCGCTCAAGCGCATTACCGGCATTTCACAAGCCCTGCAACGGGGGCTGGCTGCCGCCGAGAGTGTGTTCGCATTTCTTGACGAGAAAACCGAAGCGGATCCCGGCGTCCGGCAGCTCGGTCAGACCCGGGGTGAATTGTCTTTGCAGAAGGTCTCGTTTTGCTATCCGGGAGCCGAGCGCCCAGCGCTGGATGAGATTACGCTCGATATCCGTGCCGGCGAAACCGTGGCACTGGTTGGCTCTAGCGGTAGCGGTAAGACAACGCTGGCGAGCCTGCTGCCACGCTTTCACGAGCCGACGGCAGGGCAAATCCTGCTCGATGGCTTGCCTCTTAGCGACTACACACTCGCCAGCCTTCGTGCTCAGATCGCGCTGGTCAGTCAGCATGTCGCGCTATTTGACGACACGATTGCTGCAAATATTGCGTACGGCCGCAGCGATGTGACACATGAACAATTGGTCGAGGCTGCGCGTGCGGCAAATGCACTTGAGTTTATCGAAACGCTGCCTGATTGCTTTGAAACCCAGATTGGAGAGAATGGCGCTCGTCTATCTGGTGGCCAGCGTCAACGTCTGGCGATAGCCCGCGCCATTCTGAAAAATGCACCGATCCTGATCCTCGACGAAGCGACTAGCGCGCTGGATACCCAGTCTGAAAGACTAGTGCAGGCAGCTTTGGAAAACCTGATGCAGAACCGCACTACGCTGGTTATTGCGCATCGATTGTCGACTATTGAGCGGGCCGACCGGATTATAGTCATGCATCAAGGCAAGATCGCCGAAGAGGGGGCGCA
>NZ_JBOFOO010000120.1:0-4894 GCF_051659485.1 Craterilacuibacter sp.
TTACGTTTCCAATCTTCTTGCAGTGCGAGTGTTTGGCATCGCCAAGCACTCACACCTATCGGTTGTTCGTGTTGTTAAAGAGCAGTGCCTATCCGCTTGTTTCGTTTGCGGCGTCAGCTGAGGAGGCGAAATATACGCACTAGCGGCAGAGGCGTCAACACTATTTATGAGGCAAATTCATACAATTTACGTACCTTCGGGAAAGGGCAAATATAAACAACTGAAAGCAAAGAAGTTATTGCCATGTCTTGTTTTAAAAGAGGCGTGAAATTATTACTGCACCACAAAAAACGCCCTCCGATATACGAAGAGCGTTCCGAGTTTAATGACTAGAGTCCAGCTTACATGGCATCCAGTACTTCTATACCCAGCAAGTTCATACCGGTCTTGAGAGTTTTGCCGGTCAGTGCAGCCATCTGCAGGCGACTGGCGCGCATTTCACCCTCGGCCTTGAGAATGGGGCAAGCTTCATAGAAACGGGAGAATAGCTGAGCCAAGTTGTACAGATACTGGCTGAGATGATGCGGGTAGCAACTGTCAGCTACTGTTACTAGCACATCTTCGAATTGAGCCAGCGCAACAGCCAGTTGCTTCTCAGCGGCCTCACTGATCACGATAGGTGCTGTCGCATCGTAGTGGTCAGCCTTGCGGAATACGCTCTGCACACGGGTATAGGCATATTGCAGGTAAGGCGCAGTATTGCCTTCAAACGAGAGCATATTCTCCCAGTTGAAGATGTAATCGCTAGTACGACTCTTGGACAGATCGGCATACTTCACCGCTCCGATCCCGACAGCGTGAGCAATCTGTTGCTTGACCTCGGCTGCTAGGTCCGGATTTTTCTCGCCAACCAGATTCAATGCACGCTCTTCGGACTCATTCAGCAGTTCGATCAGTTTGACGGTACCACCGGAGCGAGTCTTAAATGGCTTGTTGTCCTCGCCCATCATGGTGCCGAAGGCAATATGCTCGAGCACGACATTATCCGGTGCGAAGCCCGCCTTGCGACAGGTCGTAAACATCTGCTGGAAATGCAGGCTCTGGCGCGCATCGACAACGTAGATAATACGATCGGCGTTCAGTTGACGTACACGATAGCGCACTGCGCCCAGGTCGGTAGTCGAATACAGGAAACCGCCATCCTTCTTCTGCACGATATAGGCAGCCGGATTGCCATCCTGATCGGCAAACTCGGGCAGGAACACGACCTTGGCGCCTTCGCTGTCAGTCACGATGCCCATCTCGGTCAACTCGTTCACCACATTGGCCAAATCATCGTTATAGGCCGACTCGCCCATCACATCATCGCGGGTCAGCATCACACCCAGCGTGTCGTAAACGGCCTGGCAATGCGACAGCGATACCCCGACAAACTGACGCCACAGCGCCAGTACCGATTCGTCACCGCCCTGCAGGCGCACGACGTACTCACGGGCACGATTGGCAAAGTCTTCGCTCTCGTCAAAGCGGATCTTGGCGTTACGGTAGAAGGTTTCCAAGTCGCCCAATTCCATCCCGGCTTTGCCGGTCTGCTGGGTCTCGACCAGATAAGCGGTCAGCATCCCGAACTGAGTACCCCAGTCGCCGACATGGTTCTGGCGGATCACCTCATGTCCCATAAAGGACAGTACGCGCGCAATGGCATCCCCGATAATGGTCGAACGCAGATGGCCGACATGCATCTCTTTGGCCAGGTTGGGCGACGAGTAGTCGATCACCACGGTCTGCTTGGCCGGCAGAGTTAGCCCAAGGCGTGCGTCGTGCAAAGCCGTTTCGCTGCGGCGTGCCAGATATTCGGGTGACAGATGGATGTTGATAAAACCTGGGCCGGCAATTTCCACCTTTTCGGCAATGCCTTCCAGATCCAGCGCATCCACTACTTTTTGTGCCAGCTCACGTGGATTCATCTTCAGTGCCTTGGCTGCACCCATGACACCATTGGCCTGATAGTCGCCAAAGCCCACTTTAGAAGAAGGCTGCACCACGGCTGGCGCATCAGGAACACCGGCAGCGGCCAGTGCCGCTTGTACTCTTTGATTAATCAGTTGTTGTATTGTCATTGCATGCCTTATAGATAACCAGGGAGAAGCGAAAATACCGATCACTTCCAAAAATCTGTTTTTGATTGTATGCGCCAAATGCCGCTTGGGCAACGACCAGCAAGCTACAAACACCAACGGCAGTGCGACACTGGCCGCACTGCCGTTTCTTGATAGCTAATATTGAGATCAGAATAAGCGGGTAATCAATGCCTTGTTCATGCCAGACATACCCGGAATTCGGACTTGAATACCGTTGCCCGGAGCAACGGCTATGGCAGCACCATTGCGCAGCATGGTTTTTAACTCAATCACATGGTTACCGCTTGGGTGGATCACTTCCAGCTTGTCACCCACTGAAAAGCGGTTTTTAACCTCTACGGTAGCCCAGCCTTCAGCATCGACCTCCAGTACATCCCCCACGTACTGGCTCTGCTTAGCCTTGGAATGGCCGGTCATGTAGTTCTGGTGTTCCTGCGTCTGATGGCGCTCAAGGAAGCCCGGGGTGTAACCGCGATTAGCCAAACCATCCAACTCAGCCAGCAGGCCAAGATTAAATGGCCGGCCGGCAACGGCGTCATCAATCGCCTGGCGGTAAACCTGTGCGGTACGCGCCACATAATAAAGGCTCTTAGTACGACCTTCGATCTTGAGCGAGTCAACACCGATCTTGACCAGTTTCTCCACCTGCTCGACCGCACGCAGATCCTTGGAGTTCATGATGTAAGTGCCGTGTTCATCCTCGATGATGGGCATCATCTCGCCAGGACGGTTGCCCTCTTCGATCAGATAAGTCTTGTCAGCCAGCGGATGGCGCTCGGCGCCGCCACAGGCGGCAAAGCTCTGGTTTGCTTCTTCCAGTGCCTTGCCAAAATCCAGCTTGATCGTCTGTACATCACCGGCATCATCACCCTGCGTATCGTGCATCTTGTAATCCCAGCGGCAGGCATTGGTGCAGGTGCCCTGGTTGGGATCACGATGATTGAAGTAACCCGACAGCAGGCAGCGTCCCGAGTAGGCGATGCATAAGGCACCATGCACGAAGACTTCCAGTTCGATGTCTGGACATTCCTGACGGATTTCGGCGATTTCATCCAGCGACAGTTCGCGCGACAGGATGATGCGGCTGACACCGAGTTTCTGCCAGAACTTCACCCCCATGTAATTGACGGTATTCGCCTGTACCGACAAATGAACGGGCACTTCCGGCCATTTCTCACGCACCATCATGATCAGGCCAGGGTCAGCCATAATCAGCGCATCCGGCTTCATGGCAATCACCGGTGCCATGTCGGCCATATACGTCTTGACCTTGCTGTTATGCGGCAACAGATTACTGGCAACAAAGAATAGCTTGCCACGCGCATGTGCCTCTTCGATACCCGTCTTCAATTCCTCAAGCTTGAAATCATTATTGCGTGCGCGCAGGGAATAACGCGGCTGGCCAGCATAGACAGCATCGGCACCAAAATCATAAGCCGCGCGCATCTTGTCTAGCGTGCCGGCAGGCAATAGCAGTTCAGGTACTTTCATAGGGGTTTCTCAGTGAAGAAAACAAGGCAAGGGTACAAGATCAGGCTCGACAAAGACCTTGCGGGCGCGTTCATGCCCCAGCAAGTCTGCAGAATAATGACAACGAACCATGGATACCGTATCCGTCAGCATATCGTGGTTTGCATGGCAAAAATGCTCCCAATCTTCTGCTATTGCAGGCTGCTCAGCGATGCGCTGGTAGAGCAGGATCAGAGTCGCCATGGTCAGGGTGTGATGGTATGAGTCAGCCAGCCCTTGTGTCAGGGCATAGCGTGAAAATGCATATGCGCAGCGTGCAGCAGCTTCCCGCACCGGGTAGTCACGGTGATAGGCCCACGCGGCATAGAGGCGTGTCTGCTGGTTGAAACTGGAAACCGGCAAATTGCCATTCTCCAGCGCGCGCAGAAATGTCTGGTGATTCGTCACTGCAAACTCCAAAAACGGCGACAGGCCCCGCATACGGAGCCTGTCTTGTCTTGATACCGGCGCGATTATCTACGCCATGCCGCGACTCGTCAACACTAGCCACAAAGGTCCGTCACAAACAAACCCTTGTTTTTAATGCCATTTCAGCAACGTGGCTTTCCCATCAGTGCCAGCAATGCCAGCAACTGCCCCGCCACACCCAGCAGCATAACGCACGGCAAGATCACATCAGCCCATGGCTGGCCATCCGCCCAATCCAGGCCTCGCCCCATACTGGCAGCCATCAGCAGCACGGTCGACAATAGCAATGCCAGCACGGCCAGGCGCCGGCGCTGCCTCAAAAAATGCAAAATATCTGTCACCAATCTGCCCCCCGTGAATAAATTACCGGACTTTATCCTGTCTGCCGGCAATTCTACCAGCACGCTCACACGGCAGGCAGACAGGAATCATGCCGGTGCATGCAGGCTAAAAACCTTGCCTGGGTTCATCAGGTTATCGGGATCCAGCGTCCGCTTGATCGCACGCATCATCTCCAGCCCGGCTTCACCCGCTTCCTCTGCCAGATAAGCCTGCTTGCCAATGCCGATACCGTGTTCACCGGTGCAAGTACCCTCCATCGCCAGCGCACGCTGCACCAGACGATGATTGATCTGCTTCATTTGCGCCAGTTCGGTTTTGTCCGCAGGATCGGCCAGCAGCATCAAGTGGAAGTTGCCGTCCCCCACGTGACCGAACAAGGGCGCAGCCACACCTTCGGCCTGAAGATCCAGATAGGTAGCCTCGATACACTCGGCAAGCCGGGAGATAGGGACACAGACATCGGTGGCAACGCAGCGGCTACCGGGTTTCAATTGCAGGCCAGCAAAGTAGGCGTTGTGCCGTGCCTGCCACAA
>NZ_JBOFOO010000121.1:0-4333 GCF_051659485.1 Craterilacuibacter sp.
CGCGTCATTCAACGCATCAACGTTGTTTCTCAAAAGATGCGTGAAGCTGGAGCGCCGGTCGTTGTAATTCAACACGAAGCGCCCGGCGGCCCGCTGGAGTACGGAACGGAAGGCTGGAACCTTGCCGCCGGACTTGATGTTCAACCCACCGACATCTACGTTCGCAAGAAGGCAACGGATTCGTTTCACAACACAGATCTAGAAAAAATCCTGCAAGCGCACGGAGTGACGAAACTGGCAATCTGCGGGTTGCAGAGCGAGTTCTGCGTGGACACTACGACCCGTAGGGCTCTCGCCCTTGGCTATCCTGTCCTTCTCGTCTCGGATGCCCACTCAACCATGAACAACAGCGTCTTGTCGGCCGCGCAGATCACGGCGCACCATAACGCGACACTAGCAAACATCACTAGTTTTGGCCCTCGGGCCGTGGCAGTACCTTCAAGCGAGGTGAAGATTGATGCCTAACCCGGCGCTCAACCTGTAGTGGTTTAATAATCACAGACACCTCGATAGGTGGGAAAATCACCTAACGAGGAAATTTGCATGACCAAGATACGCAGGGCATTTGATAGTGGCTTCAAGCTTGAAGTCGTCAAGATGGTCAAGGATCAGGGGCTCAGCGTGGCTGAAGTTTGCCACGCGATGGATCTGGGGGAGTCGGCACTGCGGCGCTGGATCAAGCAGTACGAACAAGAGCTGACGGGCGGCACCGGTATCGGCAAACCACTCACGACCGAGCAGCAACGGATTCGCCAACTGGAAGACGAGAACCGGCAACTACGTCAGGATGTGGCCATTTTAAAAAAAGCGTCAGCCTTCTTTGCCCGCGAGCTCAAATAAAGTACCGATTGGTACAGCAGTTGAAGAAGGCTTATCCCATTTTGACCCTCTGTCGGGCTCTGGGCGTGAGTCGGCCGGGCTTCTACGCGTACAGCCAACGACCGGCGCGCATGAATGACCTGACCGTCGAGGCCAAAATGAAAGCCATTTTTGCTGCCAGTGACGGCAGCTATGGTAGCCGGCGAATCCGAAACAAGCTTTGCGTTGAGGGGATTCATCTTGGTCGATACAAGATCCTGCGGCTGATGCGTCAGTACGGTCTCCGCCCAGTTTGGAAGCGTAAATTTATCCATACGACCGACAGCAAGCATGACCTGCCCGTCGCTGATAATTTGTTGAACCGGCAGTTTGATGTCGCCGCACCCAATCGAGCTTGGGTATCGGATATTACCTACATCCGTACCCGCTCGGGCTGGCTGTATTTGGCAGTGGTCATGGATCTGTTCTCACGCAGGATTGTTGGTTGGGCGATGGCTTCCCACATGAGGACATCACTGGTCAGTCGTGCATTAAGTATGGCAGTACAGCAGCGCAAACCGGCTGCAGGCCTGATCCTGCACTCCGACCGAGGCAGTCAGTACGCCAGTCATGAATACCAAGCCTTGCTGCAAAAACATGGCCTGGTTTGCAGCATGAGTCGGAAAGGAAATTGCTGGGATAATGCAGTGATGGAACGCTTCTTCCTCAATCTGAAGATGGAACGCGTCTGGCAGCGCGATTACGCCAATCATGGCGAGGCCCAGCGGGACGTGGTCGGCTACATCGTCGGCTTCTACAACACCTGCCGGCTGCATTCGAAACTGGGCTATCTGCCTCCCGTGGTTTACGAGCAGCAGATGGCAGCAAAACAACCTATCGGTGTGTCTGTAAATACTTGACCACTACAATCGGGGGTGGATCGGCGGGGAAACGTCAGGCCTTGAGCAGCCGTGCGGCATCCAGCGCGAAGTAGGTGAGGATGCCGTCGGCACCAGCGCGCTTGAAGGCGAGCAGGCTTTCCAGCATGCACTTTTCTTCATTGAGCCAGCCGTTTTGTGCTGCCGCCTTGAGCATCGCATACTCGCCCGACAC
Organism: Craterilacuibacter sp.; assembly: GCF_051659485.1. NCBI lineage: Bacteria > Pseudomonadati > Pseudomonadota > Betaproteobacteria > Neisseriales > Neisseriaceae > Craterilacuibacter > Craterilacuibacter sp. The sequence goes on from NZ_JBOFOO010000121.1 coordinate 1,912, forward strand.
CTGATAGGCATAGGTCGGCACGCGAAAGGTGTCTTTCACGCGACGGATCACATCCAGATACGGCATACCCGGCTTGACCATCACGATATCGGCGCCCTCCTCCAGATCCATAGCCACTTCCTGCAAGGCTTCTTCCAGATTGGCCGGGTCCATCTGGTAACTATATTTATCAGCCTTGCCCAGATTGCCGGACGAACCGACCGCATCGCGGAACGGGCCGTAGAAGCTGGACGCATACTTGGCCGAATAGGCAAAAATCTTGGTATGCGGGACTTCAGCTGGCGCACCACGGTCGACATCAAGCCTTCCGGGCTATAAGCTTCGATGGCGCATTGTTCTTGCCGCTTTCGATCACTGGGAAGATGGACAGCATCGGGATGCCGAGCTTGAGCATTGCTTGGGCGGTAGTAAGGCTATAAAAAATCCCCGGAAGAAGTCCGGGGATTTTTTATAGGCACATCCGGAGCGGGAGGCTGACATCAGTACGGCGGATTCACCACGATAAACTGTGTTCCTCGTGGCTGATACCAGGTGTTTCCGCACTGCTGGTAGATAATGCCGCCGTAGTTGACCGGCGCGCAGCCGGGTGGCACGGAACGCACGATGGAGCCGATAATGGCACTCGTCACCGCCACGGTCGCCCCCACCGCCACCGCCGTCGCAACAGGGTGGTAGTCGTTGTCCCAACCTCCGCTGTGATGGACATCCACATCAACATCCCTGTTAACGTTCCTGTTGACGTTTCTATTGACATTCACATTGTTGACGCTATTGCTGCGGACATTGTTTGTGCGTACATCGGCCCGGCTGCGATCAGCCTTGACCTGATGCCGAGCCCCGCCGCTGCCCGCAGCGGCATGCGGCTTAGAGGCCGCAACCTTGCCACTGCGACCAGCCTCGACGACCGGAACCAGAGCGAAACTGACCACGAGCAGCGCCACCAGCGGAGACAGGAGCAGCTTGCGCAGTGCATTTTCCATGACATGACTCCTCTACTTGGTTTTGCGCGGCAGCAGTTCGGCCGGGGAAGCACCCTTGGGCGGCTTGAAGCTGAAAACCGCGCTCGAAAAGGTGGGCTTCAGATTCCAGTCGATCAGGCTGACCGACTGCGGGCGCGCCTCGTCGTTACGCTGAGTGATCACAAGCTTGCGCGGCAAAGGCCGGTCTCCAGCCGCGATCCAGATCTGCCAGTCGGTATTGCCCTGGCGGAAGGCATAATGATCACACAACGTCTGGCCAATGAAATCCTGGCCGGCATTCATCGCTGACTGTATCCCGTCGAACGGCGCATCCGGCGTGCCCCAGACAAACAGATCGGCCAGAGGGGTTTCCACACCATACTTTTCCTCCAGACGGTTGACCAGCACATTGAGTTTGCCGGTAAACGGCACCGTCGAGTAATACTTCTGCGCGGGCGAGTACAGGGTCACGCGCTGGCCGTCGTAAAAGATCTCGCGTTCGGAGCGAGCACTAGATATCAGGGCACGCAGCCGCTCAGGACGATCGACATCCAGCACGGCCTTCGCCGTATGCTGCAGTTTCTGGCCGTCGGCAAGCACCCGCTCGCCAGTCAGTTCGGTCGAGACCTGAAAGCGCTTCAGGCTCAGTAAATAAACACCCATATCCTTCAGCGCCTGGATGGCCGCTGGATCGACCGCATCTGCGGATGTCTGCGCAGGCGCGGCCGGGGTATCCGTCTGGGCATGCAAGACGGAGGGTGCTAGCGAGATTGCCAGCAGGCTGAACATCAATATATTGCGTACCATGCTTGTCTCCGGGAGGGTGACTCACGGTCAGGTCAGAACGGAATCTGCGCAAGTTACCGCCCTCGCACCCAGCCCCCCCCTGAACCGACTCTTGCCAGACAGGAACGAGAACCCCTGCCTGCTCTGTTCCGCCCCCCTGACCAGGGCCGACGGTAACGGCTTGCGCAAGGCACAAGCCAGACAGTCAAGCGCCTAGCCTTTATGCGCTCCTGAATTCTAGTACAGGCATCATCCTCTCCCTCCCTATCCTTGGGCGGGATGTAAATCTGCAGCCTGGCCATGGGGACAGCCGTATGGCAGGCAAAAGAATAGCCGCAAGCAAGCACGCTGGGCGTACTTAGGCCAAAGCCGTAAGCCTCCACCAGCCAATCCATTCCTAGTCGCCGATGGGTTACGCCACCTCCAGTGGCTAACCCACCCTTGTCCCCAACTGCAAACCACCCCGCAAGCATGGCCTGCGGGGTGGTTTGGCCATTCACGCCTCCAAGTACAGGGGGTAGATCGGCGGGGAAACGTCAGGCCTTGAGCAGCCGTGCGGCATCCAGCGCGAAGTAGGTGAGGATGCCGTCGGCACCAGCACGTTTGAAGGCGAGCAGGCTTTCCATCATGCACTTTTCTTCATTGAGCCAGCCGTTTTGTGCTGCCGCCTTGAGCAT
>NZ_JBOFOO010000122.1:0-1433 GCF_051659485.1 Craterilacuibacter sp.
GAGTCCCGAGTCCCGAGTCCCGAGTCCCGAGTCCCGAGTCCCGAGTCCCGAGTCCCGAGTCCCGAGTCCCGAGTCCCGAGTCCCGAGTCCCGAGTCCCGAGTCCCGAGTCCCGAGTCCTACACCCAGTCGCGCGCCACGAGGAAGTGTTCGGTCAAGCGTGCCTCGGGGCTGCCGGCTTCGGGCTGGTAGCCGTATTCCCAGCGTACCAGCGGCGGCATCGACATCAGGATGGACTCGGTGCGCCCGCCACTTTGCAGGCCGAATAGTGTGCCGCGATCCCAAACCAGATTGAATTCTACATAGCGGCCGCGGCGGTAGAGCTGGAACTGGCGTTCGCGCTCGCCCCACGCTATCGCCTTGCGTTGTGCAACGATAGGCAAATAGGCGTCCAGATAACCGTTGCCGACCGCCTGCATCAGGGCAAAGCTTTGCTCGAAGCCAGGGGCGTTCAGATCGTCAAAAAACAGCCCGCCCACGCCGCGCGCTTCACTGCGGTGCTTGAGGTAGAAGTAGTCGTCACACCATGTCTTGTATTGCGGGTAGGTGTCTGTGCCGAACGGTGCACACAGCTCGCGCGCGACGCTGTGCCAATGCACGCAGTCTTCATCGAAGCCGTAATAGGGGGTGAGATCGAAACCGCCGCCGAACCACCATACCGCCTCTTCACCTTCTTTTTCGGCAATGAAAAAACGCACATTGGCGTGGCTGGTCGGCACATAGGGGTTTTCCGGGTGGATCACCAGCGATACGCCCATGGCTTCGAAGTGCCGCCCGGCGAGCTCAGGGCGATGGGCGGTGGCCGAGGCCGGCAGGCTATCGCCGGATACATGCGAGAAATTGACGCCGGCCTGTTCGAACACGGCGCCGGCGCTGAGTACCCGGCTGCGCCCGCCACCACCGGCCGGGCGCTGCCACGCGTCTTCGATAAAACGGGCGCGGCCGTCGGCCGCCTCCAGCGCCTTGCAGATGCGGTCTTGCAGGTCCAGCAGGAAGGCTTTGACCTGATCAATATGGGGGTGGCTCATCAAGCAGTATCCGGGAGTTTAATGGGCAGATTGTAACAGCAGCCTGCGGCCTGTTTGTGTGCATGCTTATGGCAAATTAAGGCCGGGCGGCATTTTGTTAATGATGGCCTTGACTATGTGCCGACCCGTCAGTGGGGGCTGTTCATCTCGCCCCGTCGCGATTTACTGCACCAAACCTCAACCCGCATCAGTGAAAACCTAGCGGTTGTCGGTGTTGAGGATTTGAAGGTGCGCAATATGTCGAGGTCAGCAGCGGGCAGCGCCGAACAGCTTGGATGGAAGGTGAAACAAAAGTCAGGGCTGAACTAAAGCGATCCTGAATCAGGGCTGGGGCGAATTCAGGCGCCAACAGGATGACAAGCTGGCGTGGAAGAGCGGCCACCTGATCAAGGTGCCACCGCGAAATA
>NZ_JBOFOO010000123.1:0-12176 GCF_051659485.1 Craterilacuibacter sp.
TTGCCAATGCCAATCGCGACCATTTCCCGCAAGTGCTGTCTGCGGTACAATGCTGCGGCGCACTGGATTATGCGACCGCCGAAGCCGAACGCGCGGCGGATGCAGCCATTACTGCGATAGCCGGTCTGCCGGAATCCGATGTCAAGGCTGCACTGATCGATCTGGCTTATCAGGCAGTACGCCGTCAGGCCTAAACCTTTTTAAGTCTCCGTAGTTAAATGGATATAACGGCCCCCTCCTAAGGGGCAGTTGTGGGTTCGATTCCCGCCGGGGGCACCAATAAGCAGTTCCGTAAGGTTCCAAGAAGTCCACCAAACCCGCACAGCACAAGGCTTTGCGGGTTTTTTGTTGTCTGCAATAGTGCGCTAACGTCCCATAGCAGCCGGCACATTGTGGGGGTATATCTGGGGGCATATGGCAAAGCCAGATATTTTGATGCCCCCAAACATCTCATATGGATTTTAAGATAAGCACATTTATGAGAGATGATAAAAACACAGCCTGCCACGCAGGCCGCCCCTAAAAACGCCTTATAAACAAAGACCTGAAATCGAAAGCACCTCTCGCCAAAGCTGCAAAAAGGCCTTATCAGGAGCAAACCTTGCCATTTTTTTTACAAAACCATTTGACCGGTCGGGGCAAGGTGCGTATAACTACTTCCGCAAGATCTTCAAGTAGTAGATTCAAGTTCAGAGTTGTTCCTCTTTATTGCGGTACTGCATTGTTCCACTCGGTCTTCCTTGATTATTGCGCATTCGGGCATATGCTCATTTTTACAGTTGTTGTTTTAAAGGAATAAAAAATGGAAACCGGTACCGTTAAGTGGTTCAATGATGCAAAAGGCTTTGGCTTCATCACTCCTGATGCAGGCGGCAACGACCTGTTTGCACACTTCTCCGAAATCCGCGCTGACGGCTTCAAGTCGCTGGCCGAAGGCCAGAAAGTTAGCTACGTTTCCGGCATGGGCCAAAAAGGCCCACAAGCAACGAACATCCAGCCAATCTAATCGATTGAACTGAATCGTTGTATCGAAAAGCCCCGCATTGCGGGGCTTTTTGCATGTCCGGCATTTCTTCCGCTTAGTCACACGGCAATCGCTGATACGCGCCGGCATCAAGATAAGCAGTGAGCCGCAATCAACTCCGGGGCGAGCATTAAGCCCGCGCCCAAAGTGACGACTTGCCTTAAAATGGCAGGCCACGCACCCGAATAGTCCGGCATGACAACCAGCAACTTTCCACCCGCACCCGCTCCTTTTTTTGCCACCCTGGACACACTTGCCCCGCTGCTAGCCTCGCTGCAAGACTGGCCGCAGCAACAGGACTTTGATGCACTGCTAGCAGGCGCCCGTACTGCAGGCATCAAACTCCCCGCCAGCCTGCACTTTGCCTGCGACCTCGAGCCAGACGCCTATTACGAAATGCACATAGGCTGCACCGGCGAAGTACCGACGCGTACGCAAAACTGGCACGACTGGTTTAATGCCCTGTGCTGGCTCATCTGGCCCAAGACCAAGACGGCACTCAATGCGCGCCACGTAAGGGCAATAGAACGCGGCGAGGTCAAGCGCGGCCCGCTCAGGGATGCGGCGACTTTGCTGGACGAGTGCGGTGTGATTGTCGCGAGTTGCCGGCCGGATCTTTTGGCGGCACTGGACGAGATGGACTGGCAACGGCTGTTTATCGACCACCGCGATGCCTGGGGGCAAGAAGTCCTGCCACGGGTTCTGGGGCATGCCATTTTCGAGCAGGCACTGACACCACATCCGGGCTGGTGCGCCAAGGCGCTGCTGGTACAGGTCGAGGCGGATTTTTTTAATTTGTCACCGGCAGCCCAGCTTTCAATACTGGATAGCCGGCTTGCCTGCGCACTGGACGACGACAACTGGCTGAGCAGCCCGCGCCAGATGCCGCCCTTGCCGCTACTGGGGATTCCGGGCTGGGATGACGCCAACCTCGACCCGGCTTACTACCAGAACAGCCGCTACTTTTGCACCACACGCAGGGCAAAGTCGGCCAGTGTGGTGTTATCCAGCTGATCGACAAAAGGCTGAAACAGGCTATCGACAGCCTCGGCCAAGTTGTCGTCAGCCGCATCACCACGATAGACGAATAGCTGGAACAGCTCGGCCATCGTCACGGCGGATAGTTTGCGGCTCAGCACCCAGTCTCCGGACTGGGTGGCCAGCACCATATGGGCGGCAGACAGCCTATCCAGCACCCGTCCCAACTCGTCGTAACCGACTGCGATCTCACGCCGCAATGCTTGCGGGCTGACCGCCCGCCCGGACGCTTGCGCGGCATCCAGCAATACCATCACTTCCAGCGCATCAAGAAAACGTCGTCGCGGCTCATTGCGCCGGCACCACGCCTGCCCTTCCCAGTACGATAGCGAGGCGGTAAAACTGGCGCCGACCAGCAACACCATCCACAGCAAATACAGCCACAGCAGAAAAATAGGGATACTGGCAAACGCGCCATAAATCGTCTGATAGGAGCCCATCTGCCCGATGTACAGGCCGAACAGCGCACGCATCAGCTCCAGCAACACAGCCGTCAGCCCGCCGCCCAGCGCGGCATGACTCAGCGGCACGAAGCGGTTGGGAACAATACGCAGCAGCAGACTTAACACCAGCGTAGTCAGCAGCACCGAACCGCCAATCTGTATGGCCTGATCCAGCAAGGGGGACACCTGTTCGAAACGGGTGACTTTGAACAACCAGCGCCAGCTCAACAGGCCGCCGCCGAGCAGGATGGGGCCGAGCGACAGCACCATCCAGTAAATCATGGTCTGCTGCAGCAATGGCCGTGGCTTGTTAACGCTCCAGATGGCATTGAAGGTACGCTCGACCGTCGACATCAGCATCACCGAGGTCGCCCCCAGAAAGACCACGCCCACCAGCGTCAGCCCGGCCGCATTCTCGGCAAACTGGCGCATATAGACGGTAATCACCTTGCCGGCAAATTCAGGCACCAAGGTAGTCAACAGCAGTATCTTGAAGCGGGTGCTGTACTCGGAAAACGCCGGGAAAGCCGAGAATACGGTCAGCGCAATCGTAAACAGCGGCACCAGCGCCAGCAACGTGGTAAAGGTCAGACTGCCGGCAACTTGCGGCAAGCGCAAGCGGGCCATGCGTTTCAGAATAAAACGGACGAAACCGAACAATGCTTCAGGACGTGGGAAAGTCATGGATTCCAAGTGTAAGATGCTGCCATAACTCATGGTAACGATTTTCGGAGACACGATGCAGGATATCCTGGTGCTTTATTACAGCCAGCACGGCGCAACCCGCGAACTGGCGCGCCTGATCGCACGCGGTATCGACAGTGTAGACGGTTGCCGCGCACGCTTGCGTACCGTCCCCAAGGTTTCGGCAGTCTGTGAAGCCACCGCACCAACCGTACCCGATACCGGCGCCCCCTATGTCGAGCGCGCAGATCTGGCCGAATGTATAGGCCTGGCACTGGGCAGCCCGACCCGTTTTGGCAATATGGCAGGCGCGATGAAATATTTTATCGACAGCACCAGTGCCGAATGGATGGCAGGTACGCTGGCCGGCAAACCGGCCTGCGTCTTTACCAGCACCGCCTCCATGCATGGCGGACAGGAAACCACACTCACTTCGATGATGATTCCGCTTTTCCATCACGGCATGCTGATGCTGGGCCTGCCCTATACCGAGCCCGAACTGGCCGCGACCACCAGTGGCGGCACGCCTTATGGCGTCAGCCATGTTGCGGGGCTGAAGAATGATCACGCCATCACCGATGCCGAGCGCAAGCTGGCGCTGGCGCAAGGCAAACGGCTGGCCGAGATGGCGAAGAAGCTGGCGGCCTAAACTTCAGCTTGATCAGCTAGCTCTGCTGCGCCACACACTGGCGCAGCAGCCGTCGGCCTCCACGTGTACTCAGAAAAGCGGTCTCCCCCTTAGTCCACCACACCAGCTTGCTACTGGCGTAGCGCGCCCCGCTACCACTCGCGGCCAGACTCAGGCGATATTGCTGCCCCTTCCACCGCAGGCGGATAGGCTGCGTAGCCGCATCGGCGTAAGCCGGATACAGCACGCTAACCTCTTGCGCCCCCGAGCAGCGGTATTCCACACGAAACGGCACCGATCCCAAAGGCGCTTCGATAACAAGGGGGCGCGCAGGGACGACAACTACAGGTGAAACCGGCACGGGCAGCGGAGCGCTACTCTCTAGCGCCGGCTGCGGTGCACTGGCATCGGCCCACACCGCACTACTGATCATGAATAACACCGCAGAAACATACTGCTTCATGCTCCATCCCCTTTCCATGGGGCCACCTTGTGTAGCAAGGCCATACCCGGCAGCGCCAATACAGTACAAATCAGGAAAAACATCGTCCAGCCCAGGCTGTCGACCAAATAACCGGTACCGGCATTGGCCACCGTGCGCGGTACGGCGGCCAGACTGGTAAACAGCGCAAACTGGGTGGCGGTATACGCCGGGTGGGTGGTGCGTGCGATAAAAGCCACAAAAGCCGCCGTACCCAAGCCTACGCCCAGCGCCTCAAAACCGATCACCAGCGCAAGGGCCGACAATTCGCTGGCGCCAACCACGGCAAAGCTGCCCTTGGATGCGAGCCAGGCAAAGCCCAGTATCGACAGCACCTGCACCACGCCGAATGCCCACAAGGCACGGTTGATACCCAGCTTGATCATCCATGCCCCACCCAGCAAGCCGCCGATCACAGCCGGCCACAGCCCCGCATGCTTGGCCACCAGCCCGATCTCGGACTTGGAAAACCCCATATCCAGATAAAACGGCGTCGCCAGCGCGGTGGCCATGCTGTCGCCCAGCTTATAGAGGAAGATGAAACCCAGAATCAGCAACGCACCCTTGATGCCGCTGCGTCCCATAAACTCGTGAAACGGCTCGACCACCGCCTCGCGCAAAGTCTTGGGGGTGGCGGCCGCCAGCGCAGGCTCGCTCACCATCAGCGTCATGGCGATGCCGGGCAACATGAAAACGGCGGTAATCACGAACACCTGCGCCCATGGCAGATGATCGGCCAGAATCAGCGCCAGCGAGCCCGGAATCAGGCTGGACAGACGGTAGGCATTGATATGGATGGTGTTGCCCAAGCCCAGTTCGCGATCGGACAAAATCTCGCGCCGGAAGGCATCGATCACCACGTCCTGACTGGCAGAAAAGAACGAGACCCCCAACGCCAACGCCGCGATGGTCATCAGATCCTGCTGTGGCGAAAACAGGCCGAAGCCCATCATCGACAGCAAAAGTGCGCACTGGGTCAGCAGCATCCAGCCGCGACGCCGGCCGAACAACGGCGGCGCGAAGCGGTCCATCAACGGCGCCCACACAAACTTCCAGGTAAACGGCAACTGGATCAGCGCAAACAGGCCGATAGCCTTGAGGTCTATGCCCTCGCTGCGCAGCCAGGCCGGCAGCAGGTTGATCAGCAAATACAGCGGCAAGCCGGAGGCAAAACCGGTAAAGACGCAAATCAGCATCTTGCGCGACAGGATTTCGTGCTTCCAGTCGGTGGGCGCGTCAGTCATGAATGGAAACAGCCTTTACAATCGGGATGAAAAATCTGAACCCGGCATTCTACGCCAGCCATCCGGCCGGCACACGAATCCCGACGCGGCCTTATCGCCTGCTGACGCGATAAAACGCCAGACTACCCAGCAGGTTGGGCATAAAGTGGATGCGCCGCCCCTGATCCATCACCACCCGTTCCAGCACGCGGATGCCGTTCTTGGCACACAGCGCCTCGAAATCGCCCAGCATGCACCAATGGATGTTGGGCGTGTTGTACCACTGGTAAGGCATGGTTTCCGACACCGGCATCCGCCCCTTGAGGATCTGCCAGCGATTGCCCCAGTAACCGAAATTGGGAAAGGTCACGATGGCTTCACGCCCGACGCGCAGCATCTCAACCAGAATCTGCTCGGTGTGGCGCATCGCCTGTATCGTCTGCGACAGCACCACGGTATCGAAACTGGCATCACCGAACTCGGACAAGCCGGTTTCAAGGTCGGCCTGGATCGCATTCACTCCGCGTCCGACACAGGCCACAATATTGGCCACATCGAAGTCGACACCATAGCCGCGCACCTGCTTGTGCTGCTGCAGGTGGGCGAGCAACTCGCCCGAGCCGCACCCCAGATCCAGTACATGGCCATCAGGTTTGATCCAGTCGGCGACCAGCGCCAGATCCGGACGCAAGGCAAACGTATTCATGCCGCAATCTCCCGGGCAACACGGCCAAGATAGGCACGCATCAGGTTTACATAGGGCTCGTCCAGCATCAGAAAAGCATCGTGCCCATGCACCGACTCGATCTCGGCGTAACTGACCTGCCGGCCGGCGGCAACCAGCGCCTTGACCGTTTCGCGCGAGCGCTCGGGCGAGAAACGCCAGTCGCTGGTAAAGCTGGCCACCATAAAACCGGCCGTGGCGCGCTGCAGGGCCGCGACCAGATCGCCGCCGTATTCGCGGGCCGGATCGAAGTAGTCGAGGGCTTTGGTCATCAGCAAATAGGTATTGGCGTCAAAACTATCGGAAAATTTGTCACCCTGATAGCGCAGATAGGACTCGATCTCGAATTCGACATCGAAGCCGAACTGGTATTCGCCCGAGCGCAGCATGCGGCCGAATTTCTCGCCCATGCCGTCATCCGACAGATAGGTGATATGGCCCAGCATGCGCGCCAGCCGCAGGCCGCGCCGCGGCAGTACGCCTTGGGCGTAGAAGTTGCCGCCGTGAAACTCGGGATCGGTCAGGATCGCCTGGCGCGCCACATCGTTGAAGGCAATATTCTGTGCCGACAACTTGGGCGCAGAGGCGATCACCAGCGCGTGGGCGATACGCTCGGGGTAGCGGATGCTCCAGTCCAGCGCCTGCATGCCGCCCAGACTGCCGCCGATGACGGCAGCCCAGCGCTCGATGCCGAGACGGTCGGCCAGACGCGCCTGCGCCAGCACCCAGTCCGGTACCGTAACCATCGGAAACGCCGAGCCCCATGGTGCGCCGGTCGCCGGATTGATCGATGACGGGCCGGTGCTGCCGTGACACCCCCCCAGATTATTGACGCCGACCACAAAGAAGCGATCGGTATCAATGGGCTTGCCCGGCCCTATCATGCTGTCCCACCAGCCGGCGGCCTTGTCGGACTCGCTATAGCGCCCGGCGACATGATGGTGACCGGACAGGGCATGGCAAATCAGGATAGCGTTGCTTCTGGCCGCATTGAGCGTGCCATAGGTTTCAAACACCAGCTGATAGGCGGGCAATACCGCCCCGCTGGCCAGCGCCAGCGGGGTATCAAACTGGGCGCACTGGGCGCTGACCAGACCGACAGAAGAAGATAGGGCGGACATGAATAGCTTGCTGCCTCGAAAGTATCGGCATGGGACCGGTCAGCCATTATATCGTTTGGGCAGACTTGCGTAAGAGCCAAGTACAACGTGATAATGAGCCGCCTTCTTCCACTGGCCCTTTCATGTTCGGTCGCCTGTTCAAATTCTTCATCCTGTGTTTTATGTTCTATGCCGCCTATCGCTGGCTATTCGACCGCGGCCAGAAGAAAACCCTGCGCGAATGGGCAATCACGCTGGCGCAGGCGCTGGTCATCAGCTCGGCCATCTTCGGCGTGCTGTACCTTCTGGGCTGGCACCGTTTGTGAGTAAACACAAGGAATAGGGAATAGGGAATAGGGAATAGGGAATAGGGAAAGCATCATGCCCTGTTACACCCAAGTCTTTGATCCAGCACAGGGAATCGCCCGGCCGCAGCTGCTAGACTGCCCGACTTTTTCCCGGCCGCCATGCAACTCGATCACTACGTCCACACCTTCGGCCACTATCTGAAAGCACGCTTCGGCGAGCGGGTACACAAGCTGTCGCTGTCCGGCGATTTCACCTGCCCCAACCGCGACGGCACGCTAGGGCGCGGCGGCTGCACTTTTTGCAACGTCAAGAGTTTCGGCCGCGATGCCGGCATGCTGTCGATCAGCGAACAGATTGCACGCGAAAAAATCCGAACCGATCGCGCCCGCCGCTATCTGGCCTATTTTCAGGCCTACACCAGCACCTATGCCGAAGTCGCCACGCTGAAGGCCTTGTACGATGAGGCGGCCAGCCAGTCCGACATCGCCGGACTGTGCGTCGGCACCCGTCCCGACTGTGTGCCGGATGCGGCACTGGATCTTCTGGCCGGCTATCAGGCGCAAGGCATGGAAGTCTGGCTGGAGCTGGGCTTGCAAACAGCGCACGATGCCACCCAAACACGTATCCGCCGCGGCCATACGCTGGCCGACTACCGCGATGCCGTTTCCCGCGCCCATGCGCGCAAGCTCAAGGTCTGCACCCACCTGATCGCCGGCCTGCCCGGGGAGAGCCATGCCGACATCCACAGTACACTACAGACCGTACTCGACATCGGTGTCGAGGGGCTCAAGCTGCACCCGCTGATGATCGTGAAGGGCAGCCGCATGGCGGCGCAGTACCAGCGACAGGAGGTCATGCCGATGCCGCTGGACGAATATGCGGCACTGGCCGCCGCCCTGATCCGCGCGACCCCGCCCGAAGTGGTCTACCACCGCGTCTCGGCTACCGCACAGGCACCGACGCTGATCGCACCCGACTGGTGCGGCCCGCGCTGGCTGGCCATGCAGGCCATCGCCGACGATCTGGCGTGTAACGGCGCACAGGGCACAACATTGGGCAGGCCCTGGTCGGCAAGCTGAGGCTTGTCTGGCAAGCCCTGCGCCCCTAAGCTCTCATTTATTTTTTACTGGAAACGACCATGGCCAAGGACAAGACGCCTGTTACCCAGGCAGTACGCGTATTGCGCGAGCACGGCATCGCCTTTAGCGACCACCTGTATAAATATGAGGAAAGGGGCGGCACACGCGTGTCGGCACGCGAACTGGGCGTGGACGAACACGCGACCGTGAAGACGCTGGTGATGGAAGACGAGCTCAAGCAGCCACTGATCGTACTGATGCACGGCGACCGCGAAGTGGCGACCGGCCTGCTGGCCCGCGCGATCGGCGTCAAAAAAGTCACGCCCTGCGACCCCAAGACCGCCGACAAACACAGCGGTTATCAGGTCGGCGGCACCAGCCCCTTCGGCACCCGCCACACCATGCCGGTCTATATGCAGGCCAGCATCGCCACCCTGCCGCGCATCTATATCAATGGCGGCAAGCGCGGCTACCTAGTGGGCATGGATCCGGCTGATGCAATCAAGGTGCTCAGCGCGATACTGGTCGAAGCGGCCGCTTAACGGCCGGCACTGGCGTGACGCCCCACCCGCGAGCGGTAGGCAAAACGAAAACCGAAACCCAGCACCAGAAAGCCGGCCATGCCGCAGGCTAAGCGCAGCGGACTGCCCCATAGCAAGGGCGAGATCACGCCGGCCACCAGCGCCCCCAACATGGTCTGGGTAAAGCCCTGCAAGGACGACACCGTGCCGCGCAACTCGGGGAACTGGTCCATCAGCGTCAGCGTGATCGACGGCGCTGCCAGCGACATCCCGGTGGTGTACAGCATCAAGGGCAACACGCTTTGCGGGATACCGGCCGGCAACCACAGGCAGACGGCCAGATTGGCGGCGGCCGCGGCAAACATCATGTAGTAGGCAATGGAGACCAGCTCGCGAGCGCCGCGCCGGCCGGCCATCCGGCCCGACAAATAGGCGCCCAGCATGATGCCGCCGACCGCAGGACCGAACATCCACAAAAATTCGTCCGGCCCCAACCCCAGATGGCGCATCAAAAACACCGGCGCCGACGGAATATAGAGAAAGAAGCCGGCAAAATTGCACGACACGGCCGCAGCCAGCAACTGGAACTCGCGCTTGGCCAGCACCGTCCGGTAGCTTGCCAGCATGGTCGACAGATGCAGGGGCTGACGCTTTTCCGGCGGATGTGTTTCCGGCAGCGCAAACCAGCTGATGCAAAACAGGCCGAAACCGATCAGCGCCATAAACAGGAAAATGGAGCGCCAGCCAAAGCCGCCATATAGCCAGCCGCCCACCACTGGCGCAATCGCCGGCGACAAGGAAAACAGCATGGTCACCTGCGACATCAGGCGCTGCGCGGCAGGGCCATCCAGGCAATCGCGGATAATCGCCCGCCCCACCACCAGCCCGGCCCCGCCACACAAACCCTGCAAGCCGCGAAACAGCAGCAAAGTGCCCAGACTCTCGGCCATAAAGCAGCCGATCGAGGCCACGCCAAACAATAGGGTAGACACCAGCAAGACCCGCCGCCGGCCGACCGCATCGGAAATGGCGCCATGCCACAGCATCATGAAACCGTAGCAGAACAGATAGACCGTCAGGGCCTGCTGGATTTCGATCGCATTGACACCCAGCGCATCGCCGATGGCGTGCATGGCCGGCAAAAAAGTATCAATGGAAAACGGGCCCACGGTAGACAAGGCCGCCAGCAGAAAAGCGAGCGCCCCGTGGCGTCTGGTAGCAGATGATGGCATGCTGTATCCGGAGTATGGTCATAAACAAGGGCACGGTCTGAGCGTGCCCCGGGAAAAAGGAATAAGGCATGATCCGCCTGTACCACAATCCACGCTGCTCAAAATCGCGTGAAGCACTGCAACTGCTGCAAGATGCAGGTGCCGAAGTCGAAGTGATTGAATATCTGAAGCAGGTGCCCAGCATCGAAGAGCTGGAGCAGCTGCTAAGTCTGCTGGGCATGGTGCCGCGCGAATTGATGCGCCAGCGCGAAGAGGAGTATGAGGCACTCTATCTTGACGACATCGCGCTGGAGCATGCGCAACTGCTTGCCGCCCTGCACAACAATCCGTGCCTGATAGAACGCCCTATTGCCATCAAGGGCGAACGCGCCGTGATTGGCCGCCCGCCGGAAAAAGTCCTGACACTGCTATAAGCGCGGTCAAACCCGCACCGTTAAAAACGGGCGACAGGCCTATGTTTAAGGCTTGCCGCCCGTGGCTCAGAACAATAGTTCCTTCACGTTCTCCACCGCATCCTGTGCCGCATCAGGTGGAACTTCCGGCTCCACTACCTCTTCCTGGGCAGGTTTTGCCGCACCCGGCACCGAGCCGCGGTTATTGATCTGCAGTTCGGGGTTGGTACGCTGGAACTCTTCCATATAATACTCGTCATTGCCGCGCAGTCCGGCGCCCGCCCGGACCACAATGCCTTCGGGTGGAGGCAGATCGACTTCAGGCTGGCCTTTGAGCGCATTACCCATGTAGTTGGTCCAGATCGGCAAGGCCGCAGTACCGCCATAGCCGAACCGCCCCAGACTACGCGGCTGGTCATAGCCTACCCAGGTCACCGCCACCAGATTGGGGCTAAAACCGGCAAACCAGGCATCACGGAAATCGTTGGTGGTACCGGTCTTGCCAGCCAGATCCGAACGACCCAGGCTCATGGCGCGATTGGCAGTGCCAAAGCGCACCACATCGCGTAGCAAACTGGACGTGATAAAGGCATTGCGCGTATCGATCACCTGCGGCGCCCCTTGCCCGGCAACGGCCGGTGAGGTGCGGGCAATCACCCGTCCATTAATATCCTCGATGCGGTCGATGAAATAAGCACGGGTGCGATAGCCGCCATTGGCAAACACCGAATAGCCCTCGGCCATCTGCAAGGGCGTCACCAGCCCGGCACCGAGCGCCATGGTCAGATAGGCCGGATTATTCTTGGCCGAGAAGCCGAAACGCTGGGTATATTGCTGGCCGTAATCGGTCCCTATCGCCTGCAGAATGCGGATGGAAACCATATTCTTGGACAAGGCCAGCGCGCGGCGCATCGAAATCATGCCGGCGTAGCGGTTGTCGTCATTTTTAGGCTCCCAGCGCTGACCGCCTATGCTGGCAGGGTCAATCGACAAGGGCGCATCATTGATCAGCGTCGATGCGGTAAACCCGCGATCCAGACCTGCCGAATAAATAAACGGTTTAAAGGTCGAGCCCGGCTGACGCCAAGCCTGTGTCACATGGTTAAAGCTGCGGCGGTTGAAATCGAAGCCGCCCACCAGTGACTTGATGGCACCGGTACGGGGGTCCATGGAGACAAAAGCCCCTTCGACTTCAGGCATCTGGACAATTTCCCAATAACCTTTGGGATTGGGCTGGATGCGCACCACGGCACCGGGGCGAATCTGCTGCGCCGGTGTCAGGCGCTTGGACAGTGCCG
>NZ_JBOFOO010000124.1:0-5281 GCF_051659485.1 Craterilacuibacter sp.
ATCGCCTCGGTGGCCATCGGCATTGCCTGGGGGGCGACCGCCGGCTTTATCGGCGGCCGGGTCGATACCCTGATGATGCGTCTGGTCGACATGATGTATGCCGTGCCTTATCTGCTGATCGCCATCCTGATGGTGACCCTGCTCGGGCGCGAGTTTTATCTGGTAGTGCTGACCATTACCGTGTTTTCGTGGATGGACATGGCGCGCGTGGTGCGCGGGCAGACGCTGGCGATCAAGTCGCGCGAGTATATCGAGGCTGCGCACGCCATCGGCGTATCGACTCCGGCGATTATCTTCCGCCATATCGTGCCCAACCTGTTGGGCATCGTGGTGATCTACACCACGGTGACGGTGCCGGGCGTGATCCTGACCGAATCGGTGCTGTCTTTCCTCGGCCTCGGGGTGCAGGAGCCGATGACCAGCTGGGGCGTGCTGATCGAGGAGGGCACCGGGGTGATGGAAACCACGCCGTGGATGCTGCTGTTCCCCGGCGTCTTGCTGTCGCTGACGCTGTATTGTGCCAATTACATCGGTGACGGCATGCGTGACGCGCTCGACCCCAAGGACCGCTGAGGAAGCATCATGAGTTTGTTGCAAGTAAACAATCTGGGCGTCGAGTTCCAGACCGGCGACGGCGCGGTATTCGCCGTCAACGGCGTCAGCTTTGCGCTGGAGCGCGGCCAGACGCTGGGCATCGTCGGTGAGTCCGGCTCGGGCAAGAGCCAGACCGTGCTGGCGATGATGGGCCTGCTGGCCAGAAACGGCCGCGCCAGCGGCGAGGCGCTGTACAACGGGCAAGACCTGCTGACGATGAAAACATCGGCGCTGAACAAGATACGCGGCAACCGCGTGGCGATGATCTTTCAGGACCCGATGACCTCGCTCAACCCCTATCTGACGGTAGAGCGCCAGATGACCGAGGTGCTGCAGCTGCACAAGGGCATGTGCCGGCGCGATGCGCGCAAGCGTGCCATCGAGCTTTTGGATGCGGTGCGCATCCCCGAGGCGGCGCGGCGTATCGATATGTACCCGCACGAGTTTTCCGGCGGTATGCGCCAGCGGGTGATGATCGCGATGGCGCTGTTGACCGAGCCCGAGGTGCTGGTGGCCGACGAGCCGACTACCGCGCTGGACGTGACGGTGCAGGCGCAGATCCTGGCGCTGCTCAAGGAGCTGCAGCGCGATTTCGGTACCGCCATCGTGATGATTACCCATGATCTGGGCGTAGTCGCCGGCCTGTGCGAGCAGGTGATGGTGATGTACGGCGGGCGGGTGATGGAGCAGGGCAGCGCCGAAGAGATCTTCTACCGGCCGACCCACCCCTACACCATCGGCTTGCTCGGTGCCCTGCCGCGGCTGGATCACGACACCGCCGAGCTGGTCAGCATCCCCGGCAACCCGCCGAATATGGCGCGTCTGCCCAAGGGCTGCCCGTTTAGCGAGCGTTGCAGCATGGCCGATGCGCGCTGTGCGGCCGAGCTTCCGCCGCTGGCGCCAGCCGGTGCCATCCTGCGCGCCTGCCACCGCGCACCCGAACTCGTGATGAAGCAAGAGGAGGCCGTCCATGGCTGAAGCGCTATTGTCGGTACGCGACCTCAAGGTCAATTTCC
Source organism: Craterilacuibacter sp. (assembly GCF_051659485.1). Lineage (NCBI taxonomy): Bacteria > Pseudomonadati > Pseudomonadota > Betaproteobacteria > Neisseriales > Neisseriaceae > Craterilacuibacter > Craterilacuibacter sp. Next base: position 1,611 of record NZ_JBOFOO010000124.1, read on the forward strand.
AGATCACCCCGGCCGGTGCCTGGCCGTGGACGGCGAAGAAAGGCCTCCAGGCGGTCGGCGGGGTCAGCTTTGATCTTTACCCCGGCGAGACGCTGGGCGTGGTAGGTGAATCCGGCTGCGGCAAGTCCACGCTGGCGCGCGCCATCCTCAACCTGATTCCGGCGTCCAGCGGTGAAATCATGTGGCTGGGCAAGACGCTGACCGGCGGCAGCGCCCGTGACTGGCACGCGGTGCGCCGCGATATCCAGATGATTTTCCAGGACCCGCTGGCCAGCCTGGACCCGCGCATGACCATCGCGCGCATCATCGGCGAACCGCTCAAGGTGCATCGGCCGGAGCTGTCGGCCGACGAGGTGATGCAGCGGGTGCGCGCGATGATGAAGAAGGTGGGCCTGCGCGACGAGATGATCAACCGCTATCCGCACGAGTTTTCCGGCGGCCAGTGCCAGCGTATCGGCATTGCGCGCGCGCTGATCCTCGAGCCCAAGCTGATTATCTGCGACGAGCCGGTGTCGGCGCTGGACGTGTCTATCCAGGCACAGATCATCAACCTGCTGAAATCGCTGCAGCAGGAAATGGGGCTGGCGCTGATCTTCATTGCGCACGATCTGGCGGTGGTCAAGCATATCTCCAACCGCATTCTGGTGATGTATCTGGGGCGCGAGATGGAGCTGGCCGAGAAGGCGGTGCTGTATGCCCAGCCCCGCCATCCCTATACCCGCGCCTTGCTGTCGGCGATTCCGATTCCTGACCCGGTGCTGGAGCGCCAAAAGGAAGTGCGCCTGTTACAGGGCGACATCCCCAGCCCGATCAGCCCGCCGTCCGGCTGTGTATTTCGCACCCGTTGCCCCGAGGCAGAGGCGCGCTGCGCGGCCGAAGTACCGGCATTCCGCATGCTGGAAAACGGCACGCGCTGTGCCTGTCATTTTGCGGGCTGAGGGAATAGGGAATAGGGAATAGGGAATAGGGGGGTTATTCCCCAATCCCCATTCCCCAATCCCGAGTCCTACGCCTTTTTCGCCATCTGGCGCAGCACGTAGGCTGCTGCCGCCATGCCGAAGCTGGCGGTGACGGTCATGCTGGCACCAAAGCCGGCGCAGGACAGGCCTTGCGGGGCCTGTGCCGTGGGCGCATCGCAGCTTTTGGCGGCGGGATAAACCAGCTGTTCGGTCGAGTAGATGCAGGGCACGCGCAGCTTCTTGCCCGGCTCGCGGTTGAAGCCGTGATATTTTTTCAGGTTGTAGCGCAGCTTGGACAGCAGCGGGTCGTAAGTGACTTCGGACAGGTCGGCCAGCCGGATCTGCGTCGGGTCCATCTGGCCGCCGGCACCGCCGGACACTACAAAGGGCTGGCGCTTTTTCACGCACCATGCCGCCATCGCCGTTTTCACCCGCAAGCCGTCCATGCAGTCGATCACGAAATCGTAAGCCTGCCCCAGTAGCGCATCCATATTCTCTTCGGTGACGAAATCCTCGATCTCGTGCACCACGCACGCCGGGTTGATCGCGCGCACGCGCTCGGCCAGCGCCGTCACCTTGGCCATACCGTAGTTGGGGTCCAGCGCCGGCAACTGGCGGTTGGTGTTCGATTCGGCGATATTGTCCAGATCAATCAGGGTGAGCGTACCGATGGCGCTGCGCGCCAGCGCTTCCACTGCCCACGAGCCGACGCCACCGACGCCCACCACGCACACATGGGCCCCCTGAAAACGGGCCAGCGCGGCGTCGCCGTACAGGCGGGCAATCCCGCCAAAGCGGCGTTCAAGGTCGGCGTCATGCATGGGTCTCTCCATCTCGCGGCAAAGGCGCGAAGGATACCGAAAAGCCCGGCCTGCGGCCAGCCAAGTGATTGATTCATGGCAAGAGTTTAGCGTGTAGCCTAGCCTGAGAGGGTTCGCGGCATACGCCGACGGACACATGATTTTGTCCGTATGAGGAGCTTACATGAAGCCACAGCCGTCGTTCGATATCGACTTTGACAAGCGCAACAACGCGACCGTAGTCATCGCCTGTGCCAAGTGCGGGCATGAAAACCGGCACCATCTCACCTCACTGTCCCCGGACGAAGACATTCTGTGCAGCAAGTGCGCGACCAATATCACCATGGACCTTGAGGGCATCAATCTGGCCACCCGCCGCGCCGAGGAGATTCGTCAGGCTTTTGGTGCCTGATGCAAGATGACGACATGACGTAAGTGCTGTCACAATCGGCTCATCCATCCGATAAGCACGCCACAGCAAAACGGCAGCCCTAGGGTTGCCGTTTTGCTGTTTCAGACAAGGAATACACCATGCAATGGCTAGATGTACGCAGCGATACCGTGACCCAACCCACACCAGCCATGCGTGAGGCCATGTTTAGCGCCGTGGTTGGCGACGATGTTTATGGCGACGACCCGACAGTGACCGAGCTGGAAGTGCTGGCCGCCCGGATGCTGGGCAAGGACGCGGCGCTGTTCGTACCTAGCGGCAACTTCGGCAACCAGCTGGCACTGTTGACCCACTGCCAGCGCGGCGATGAAGTGATATTGGGCGACGACTGCCATATCGTCTGGCACGAAACCGGCGGCGCAGCGGTGATTGCCGGCGTGCAGCTACGCACCATCGCCAGCGACCACGGGGTGATGGACCCGGCCGAAATCGCCAAGCGTATCCGCGTTGGCAGCGATATCCACTGGCCAAAAACCGGCCTGATCTGTGTGGAAAACGCCCACTCCAGCGGGCGCGTGGTGCCGCTGGCGGTGATGGCGGAAACGGCCGCCATCGCCCGCCGCCACGGCGTGCCGGTGCATCTGGACGGCGCACGCGTATTTAACGCCGCCGTGCATCTGGGCTGCGACGTGCAAGACATCACGCAGCACGCCGACACGGTGATGTGCTGTTTGTCCAAGGGCCTGGCCGCGCCGGTGGGCTCGATAGTGGCCGGTAGCGCCGACTTTATCGCGCGCGCGCGGCGCAACCGCAAGCTGATGGGCGGCGGCCTGCGTCAGGCCGGCGTGATTGCCGCACCGGGCATCGTCGCCTTGCGCGACATGACGGCGCGGCTGGCCGATGATCACGCCAACGCCCGCTTGCTGGCCGGGCATCTGGCGGCAATTCCGGGGGTGAGCCTTGATCCCGCCGCCGTGCATATCAATATGGTGTGGTTTGCACTGGCGCCTTCCATCGACGTGGACGGCCTGATGGCGGCGCTGCACGCCGCCGGTATCAAGGCTAATCCGCCGGAAGACGGGCAGATGCGCATCGTCACTCACTGGCAGATCTCGGCGGCCGACGTAGTACGCATCGCCGGCGTGATTGCCGCCTATGTAACGGGCGGACAATGAGCCCGGCGCTGGCTGCCCTGCTGTTCGGCACCGGATTTGTGGCCGGCACGCTGAATGCGGTGGCCGGTGGCGGCACGCTGATCACCTTTCCGGTGCTGGTCGCCGCCGGCCTGCCGCCGGTGGTGGCCAATGCCACCAGCTCGGTCGCGCAGTGGCCGGGCTATGTCTCGTCCAGTCTGGCCATGCGGCGCGAACTGCGCGGCCAGCAGGCGCTGCTGCCGCTGGCCATCGCCAGCGTGGCAGGGGGCATCGGCGGCGGCTATCTGGTGAGCGTGGTGTCCAATGCCTTTTTTATGGCGCTGGTGCCGTGGCTGATTTTGTTCGCCACCTTGCTGTTCTGGCAGGG
>NZ_JBOFOO010000125.1:0-2886 GCF_051659485.1 Craterilacuibacter sp.
CAGCGCATTGTTGATACAGCCATCAAAACGTCTGCTACCCCAGTCAAGTTTCGACCATTCAAACACCCGCTTGCCTTGCCCGCGCAGATAATTATCCGTAAAGGCTTGCGCAAGCAGAATGCGGTTACCGGCGACTACCCAGCCTTTTTCGGCCAAAAGCGCCTGCTGCGCGATAAAGTCCGGCAGCGGAATGCAGTCACCATCCAAAAAGACCAAGTATTCTCCGGTAGCCTGCAGGGCAGCCCGATTTCTGATTTCGGCCAAGCGGAACCCTTTATCCTCATGCCAGACATGCTTTAGTTGGCCTTGCAGACGACTCTGGAAGTGCGCCACAACCACCGCTGTCGCATTCGTTGACCCATCATCGGCAACAATCACTTCCCACCCATGCTCGCTAGCCGACTGATGGCAAAAACCTTCAAGTACCGACTGGAGTGCATCTGGACGATTATATGTACTTACAACAACTGAAATTTTCACTCCACACCCTTCTCTGCCAGATACATCAGCTTCAATTGCCGGTAAAACGTCCCTTCGGCATTGGCGACAGCCAGAATGAAGCCCTCGCGGCCGTCCAGAAAGCCGCGCCGCAAGACATAGGTCCGTATAAAAGACCATAGCGTCTTGGCGATCACGCTGGCCATACCGCCACTGCGCTTGCCACGCTGGTAACGCTGCTGGGCACCGGCTGCCGAATAGCGGTTCATCTTGTCGACCACTTGGTCCAGGTTGTCGAACGAGTAATGCAGCAGTTCCCCGGCTAATACCGGCGATGCACCGCTAAACAGTAGGCGCTCGTGTACCAGATCATCGGAGAAACGAGCCTCTCCGCGTCTAAACAGCCGCTGTACATGGTCAGGGCGCCAGCCGCTATGTTGCATCCAGCGTCCGCAGAAACTGGACAGTCGCGACAGGCTGAAGACATTTTCCGATGCCAGTACTACCGCCGTACGGATCGCCTCGGCCAGCTCCGGGCTGACAACTTCATCCGCATCCAGCGACAAAATCCAATCAGTTTCGAGCAGAGCCAGCGCACGGTTTTTCTGCATGCCGAATCCGGGCCAATCAGCGGTCTCAATAATTTTGGCCCCTGCTAGTCGGGCAATGGCAAGCGTCGCATCGGTACTGCCGGAGTCGACCACCACGATGTCCTGAACCCAAGGGCGCACAGCCGCTAGGCACTGATGAAGATGAGCCTCTGCATTTTTGGTGATGATGGCTACACCGATGCTCGGCATCGTTTTTACGGGGGAGGATTGCATGTTCAGCTTTGTTCGTGTCCGGCCTGATACTGCAGGCGGTGCAGGTTGTGATAAAGCCCGGCTTGCTTGATCAGCTCAGCATGCTGCCCAATCTCGGCGATTCTGCCCTGATGCATAACCACAATGCGATCGGCGTTCTCGATAGTAGACAAGCGATGGGCAACCACCAGCGTAGTGCGGTTCTTCATCAGATTTTCCAGCGCAGCCTGCACCAGTCGTTCCGATTGGGTATCCAGTGCGCTAGTGGCTTCATCCAGAATCAGGATGGGGGCGTTTTTAAGGATGGCTCTGGCGATAGCCAAGCGTTGACGCTGGCCACCTGATAACCGGGTACCATTCTCGCCGACGACGGTATCAAACCCTTGCGGCATGGCTTCGATAAATTCCAGCGCATTGGCCGCACGAGCCGCCTCGCGAATTTCATCGATGCTGGTCTCGCCAAAGCGGCCATAAGCAATATTGGCCGCAACGGTATCATTGAAGAGCACCACATCCTGGCTCACCAGCGCGATATGCGCACGCAAACTGGCCATGCTGATTTCGGTCAGCGCGATGCCGTCCAACAATATATGGCCGGATGTCGGTTCGTAAAAACGTGGAATCAAGCTAGCCAATGTAGTCTTGCCACTGCCGCTGGATCCGACCAAGGCAATCGTTTCTCCCGCATGCACATCAAGATCGATAGCAGAGAGCGCTTCACGCTCGGCACCGGGATATTGAAACGACAGCTTGCGAAAGCTGAGTGCACCTTTGGGTGCTTGTAAGCACTTTTTGCCATGATCAGGCTCGCTATGCTCGTCCAGAAAACTGAATACACTCTCGGCGGCGGCAAGACCTTTTTGCACCGTCTGACTGATACTGGTAATACGCTTGATCGGCGCAAACAGCATCAACATCGCGGTAAGAAAAGACATGAAATCCCCGGCAGAAAAATTGCCTGCCTGAGCCTGTAGGCCAGCATAATAAAGGATGACAGCAAGCGCACAAGCGATAAGAAGCTGGGTGACAGCCGTGCTGGCTGCACTGGTCGCACGCTCTTTTACCAGGTTGTGACGAATCGCTTCGGCAGCTAAACCAAAACGGCCGGCCTCATAAGACTCCCCGCCATAAACCTTGACCACACGCTGGCAATCTATGCTCTCGCTCAAGACTTGCGTCAGTTGCGCCATATCCTGCTGATTCTTACGCGATAGGCCGCGTAGACGCCGGCTGACAAAACGCACACATAAAGTAACGACCGGCATCACCGCCAGACAAATCAATGTCAGCTTCCAGTCGGTATATAACAATAAACCAAGCAGGCCAATAACCGTCACGCCATCCTTAATCGTGACGGTTATCACATTAAATCCGGCCTCGCTAACCTGATTCACATCAAAGGTAATCCGGGATAAAATACTACCGGACTGGTGATTGTCGTAATAATTGACCGGCAGACGCATCATGCGGGCGAACATTTCTTGGCGCAGACTTTGCACCAAGTGGCCGGATAGCCAGCTAGACGAATATTCATTAATAAAACTGGTGACTCCACGCAAAACAAACAAGCCGACAATAGCCAGCGGGGTCCATATAATGGCGGAGGAGTCCCTATCCACAAAGCCACCATCAATTAGCGGCTTCA
>NZ_JBOFOO010000126.1:0-13552 GCF_051659485.1 Craterilacuibacter sp.
TACCCGCTATCATCGTACCCGATTTCAGGTGGCAAGCCGCGCAAATCGGTCTTATTCCATACGATCAATTGCGGAATGCTATCGGCGCCAATCTCGGCCAAGACCTGATTGACGGCATCCACTTGCTGTTCACGCATGGCACTGGCGGAATCGACTACATGCAGTAGCAAATCGGCCCGTACCGTTTCCTCCAGCGTGGCTCGAAATGCAGCCACCAGCGTATGCGGCAAGTCGCGGATAAAACCGACCGTATCCGACAGTACGATGGAGCAGTCCGGGTTCAGATACAAACGGCGGCTGGTGGTATCCAGCGTGGCAAACAACTGGTCGGCGGTGAAAATACGCGCCTTAGTCAGGCTATTGAATAGCGTCGACTTGCCGGCATTGGTGTAGCCGACAATGGAAACCGAAGCGAAACCGGCACGGATACGACCACGACGCTGGGTATTGCGCTGTTTTTGCACCAAGACCAAGCGATCCTTGAGCATTTTAACGCGCTTACCCAGCAAGCGGCGGTCAGTCTCCAGCTGAGTCTCCCCCGGACCGCGCAGGCCGATACCACCCTTTTGCCGCTCCAGGTGAGTCCAGCCACGCACCAGACGCGTCGCCAGATGCGACAACTGAGCCAACTCGACCTGCAACTTGCCTTCATGGCTGCGCGCTCTTTGCGCAAAAATATCGAGAATAAGACTGCTACGGTCTATCACCCGGCACTGCAACACACGCTCCAGATTGCGCTCTTGCCCCGGGGACAACTGGTGATTAAAAATCACCACATCAGCCTCGCTGGCCCGCACTAAAACCGCGAGCTCTTCAACCTTCCCCTTACCGGCAAACAAGGCCGGATCCGGGCGACTGCGCTTGCCACGCAGTACGCCTTGAATGCTGACGCCCGCACTTCTAACAAGGTCGGTGCATTCCTGCACCCCCTCCTCGTAGTCGGGCTCACCAAAATCCAGACAAACCAGAATAGCCTGGTCGCCCTGATCGGGTCGATCGAACACGTGCTTTCCCGTCTGTAAAAAAGAGAGCGGCTGATCAGATCCGCCTGCCGGCGCATCCGTCAGCCTTCACGCTACCAATAATGAACTCAGCCTTCAGGCTGCGCTTCCGATTTGGACGCGGCGCTCGGGCCTTCATGCGGAATGCTGACCGCGCGTGCAGGCACCACCGTCGAGATCGCGTGCTTGTACACCATCTGGGTCACGGTGTTTTTCAGCAATACCACGTACTGGTCGAAAGACTCGATCTGGCCTTGCAATTTGATACCGTTTACCAAATAGATGGAAACTGGCACATGTTCTTTGCGTAGGATGTTAAGAAACGGGTCTTGTAGCATTTGCCCTTTAGTGCTCATTTTTTATTCTCCAAACTGCGTAAATAGTTTTATTTGAGGTTAAGTATTACGTTGCCAAAATTATTTTTAGCATAAAAAATACCGTCGTACTATCTCTTATTTCGTCCCTTGACTGCGGCCTTGCCTACACCCTTGGCTGCTGTCTTGGCAACAGGCCGGCCTGTCAGCCTAGCCGCCGGCTTGCCGTCGGGCTTAGCCTTGGCAACCACCCTAGCCTTGACTGGCGCCTTGTCCTTCTCTTTGGCCTGCTCCCTTGCCTTGGCTTCCGCCTTATTTGCGGCTCGTTGCTGCAGCAGGCTCAGCTTGCCACCTGTCGCTTCGGCTTGATACGGGTTCACGCTGGACTTGTATTGTACCCTGAGCGGCGTGCCCTGCAGATGGAAAGCTTTACGGTACAGATTTTCCAGATAACGAGTGTAGCTATCTGGCACACTATCCAGCGAATTACCGTGAATCACGATAATCGGCGGGTTCATGCCGCCCTGGTGCGCATAGCGCAGCTTAGGCCGAGTCAGCCCCACACGCGGAGGCTGCTGACGCTCGACCGCAAGCTGCAGCAAGCGTGTCAATTTTGGCGTAGGCAACTTGCTCATCGCCGCGTTGTAGGCCGCATCAATCGATTTGAACAATTCCCCCACCCCCTTACCCTCTAGGGCTGAGATGTAGTGAAACTTGGCAAAATCAAGAAACGCCAGCTTGCGCGCGATATCGCGATGGATCTTGTCCTTTTGCTCGGTTTCCAGGTGATCCCATTTATTCACGGCAATCACCAGCGCCCGCCCGGCCTCAAGCGCAAAGCCAGCAATAGTGGCATCCTGCTCGGATACGTCCTGCTGTGCATCCAGCACCAGCACTGCCACATTGGCGTCTTCGATCGCCTGCATGGTTTTGATCACCGAGAATTTCTCGATGGCTTCATTAACCTTGCCGCGCCGGCGCACGCCGGCAGTGTCAATAATGGTGTATTCCTGACCTTCGCGTTCAAAGTCGATATAGATACTGTCGCGCGTGGTGCCGGCTTGGTCAAAGGCAATCACCCGCTCTTCACCCAGAATGGCATTCACCAGCGTCGATTTTCCGACATTGGGCCGGCCGATGACGGCAAACTTCGGATGTTTACTGGCCTCTTCTTCCTCGGCATCAGGGAAGATCTCCAGCACAGTCTCGATCAGCTCGCGTACGCCATCGCCATGCGAAGCCGACAAGGCATAAGGATCTCCCAGCGCCAACTCATGAAACTCTGCCGCGGCCACGGAAGGGCTCATCCCCTCGGCCTTGTTCACGACCAGATAAATCGGACGATTGCTCTGGCGCAAGCGGTTGGCGATCAGTTTATCCTGCGGCGTCAGGCCGCTGCGTCCATCGACCAGAAAAACAATAGCGTCGGCTTCGTCTACTGCCTGCAGCGTCTGGCGAGCCATTTCCCACAAAATGCCATCGTCAACCACCGGCTCGAAGCCGCCGGTATCGATAACGAGATAAGGCTTACTGCCCATGCGGCCATGGCCATAGTGCCGGTCACGAGTCAGACCCGGCTGATCGGCAACCAGCGCGTCACGGGAACGTGTCAGACGGTTAAACAGGGTTGACTTGCCCACATTTGGGCGGCCAACCAGAGCAATTGTCGGTTTCATTAATTCAGACTTGGTTAATTCAGTACGACCAAACGGCCGTTGCGAGCTTGCACATAGGCAGCGTCACCCAGCAATACAGGCTGGCTGAGGGTTCCTTCGGCTCCGGTACGCGTGCGGCCGACAAGTCGACCGTCCTCGCTGGCAAGAAGGTGAGCGTAGCCCTCGCCATCCAGCACCAGAATATTCTTGCCCAACATCACCGGACCACTGACATCACGGTAGCGCAAGGCATCATTCTTCCATAGATTGCGCCCGGTTTCGATATCGAAAGCCCAAAGCGCACCATCTTCAGCAGTAACATAGGCTGCACGGCCATCCATCGCGAGCCCACGGCTGCTGGCCACTTCACGAGCCCACAGCAGATTACCGCCACGGGCATCAAAGCATGCGACCCGCCCCTGATAGGCAACGGCGCATACGCGGCGGCCATCAAACTTCGGCTGACTGACCACATCGGTGACACGCTCAAGCTCGCTACCGCCACGCGGAGAAGCGACCGTTGCTTCCCACAGCGGCACACCGCTTTGCAAATTGTAAACAGCCAGTTTCCCGCCTGCCACACCCGTGACCAGTACTTCTTTTCCTACCGCCAACATGACCGGCGTTGTGGCGCGTACCATCAATGACGGCGGAGCCTGCCACTGCGTCCAGATAGATTTGCCGTCTTTTTCGTCAAATGCGGTCAGTCGGCCATCGGCAGTATGCGCCACGACCAAGCCGGCGGCCAGCAGCGGCGGCTCGGACAAGACGCTGGTCAGCTTTTGACGCCACAACACCTTGCCCTGACCATCGCTGGCGATCAGCTCGCCCTTGTCGTTGCCGACAAAGTACGCGTTGTCGCCGGCGGCGACCCCGGCCCCCAGCGTTTCACCCTTGAGGCGAAAGCTGGCATTTTTCTTGCCGGTGATCGCATCAAGCAAAACGATCTCGCCATTATTGCCTGCTGCAGCCAGTACTCCCTGATGATAGGCTGGCGCAAACAGGCCTTGCCCGGAATCAGGCACGCCAGCCTGCCATTTCATATTCAGCGGAACCGTCTGTTCTATCTTGCCCAGTGGCGTCGGCTCGTAAGTACCCGCCCCCTCGAACCAGCTGGCGCAACCTGCCAGTAAAGTCGATGCAGCAACAGCAATAAAGGTATGGCGGATCATCAATCAGCTCCCGATAGCATCAATTTTGGCTTGCACGAATTCCCGCATCGGGTCTTCTGCCCCCTGCTTGGCCAGTGCAGCCTTGTAGGCATCTGCTGCGGCTTTGCTATCGCCACGGGCAAACAGGATGTCGCCCTTCATATCGAGAAAAAAGCTGTCAAAACCGGCAGGATGCTCGGCCTGCAACTCGGCCAGTGCCGCGTCGTATTGCTTCAGATCCAGCAGTACCGCTGCCAGACGCAGATGCGCAACTGCCACCAGCGAAGCCTCCTTGGCATTGGCGAGCACCCATTTTAGCTCACCTTGTGCCATGACCAGATCACGCTTGTCAAAGGCGATTTTGGCCGCCAGCAGCGAGGCGCGCGGCGCATAAGGTGTCGAGGCATATTCCTGCTGCAAGGCTGCCGTAATCGACTTGACCTTGGCCAAATCGCCAGTGGGTGCTGCTGCTTCCAGCTGGGCAAACACGGCGGACGCCTTTTCGGCGCGCTCACCCTGATATAAATGCCAACCCTTGAAACCCAGATAACCAGCACACACGGCCAGCACTCCGGCAGCAATCCATTTACCCCACTGCTGCCAGAAGGCATGCATCGAGTCGATCTGTTCCTGCTCCTGCAAATCGAACGCCATGGCGCTCCCTCCCCCTGTTTATGCCTTCAAACGTGCCAGCGTTGCCACCACGGCATCCACGGTCACGACTTCCTGCGCCAGCTCGTCACGCAGCGGCTTGACCGCGACGGTACCGGCTGCCATCTCGTTCTCACCGACAATCAGTGCAAATTCTGCTCCTGAAGCGTCGGCCTTTTTCATTTGCGACTTGAAACTGCCCTCACCCAGATGCTGGATGACACTGTAACCCGCTTCGCGCAAGCTGCGTGCCAGACACATGCCATACATGGCCGCACCAGCACCCTGCTGCACCAGATAGATATCGACGCCGCGCTGCTTGGGCAGCAAATCCTTGGCAGCAAGCAGCAATAGTACGCGCTCCATGCCCATGCCGAAACCGATACCGGGAGCACTCTTGCCACCCAGTTGCTCGATCAGGCCATCGTAGCGGCCACCGGCACACACCGTGCCCTGTGCACCCAGCTCGGTCGTGACCCACTCGAATACTGACTGGTTATAGTAATCAAGACCACGCACCAGACGCGGGTTTTCGACGAAGCGGATACCCAGAGCGGAAATCATCGCCTTCCAGCCCTCATAGTGCGCCCGCGAGTCCTCGCCCAGATAATCGATCAGGCGCGGTGCGGCATTGGCCATTTCCTGCAGCGCAGGATTTTTAGTGTCCAGTACCCGCAGTGGGTTGCTATACAGGCGACGCTTGCCGTCTTCATCCAGAATATCAACGTGGGCTTCCAGATAGGCGATCAGCGCATCACGATGCTGCGCGCGCTCGTCCTTGTTGCCCAGTGTATTGATTTCCAGCTGTACGCTGTCCTGCAGGCCCAGACGCTGCCACAAATCGGCGGTCAGCAGAATGATCTCGGCGTCGATATCCGGACCGGCAAAGCCCAAAGCCTCGATCCCGACCTGATGAAACTGGCGATAACGCCCTTTTTGCGGACGCTCATGACGGTACATCGGCCCCTGATACCACAGCTTTTGGGTTGCGTTATACAAGAGGTTATGTTCGACCACGGCGCGCAAGGTACCGGCAGTTCCTTCCGGACGCAAAGTTAGGCTATCGCCATTCAATGCATCACTAAAGGTATACATTTCCTTCTCGACGATATCGGTTACCTCACCGATAGAACGCACGAACAAGGGGGTCGCCTCGACGATAGGGGTACGGATATTCTGGTAGCCATAATCAGCCAGCAGCTTTCTCAACACCCCTTCAAAATATTCCCACTGATGCGACTCGGCCGGCAGCACATCGTTCATGCCGCGTACCGCCTGAATTTTTTGAGCCATATTATTTTCTTGTGTAAGTCAAAATCACTATTACAGGGCAGCTCAAACACCCACCCTGATCGGAATTATTTTTGCGGCCACCAGGCTGCGCTTCGGCCCACCCTCACCGTAACGGCTGGCGACATAGTCATCCAGCAAAGCCTTGAACTCGCCTGAGATATTGTCGCCCTTGAGCGTGACGGTCTTTTCGCCATCCACATACACCGGTGCCACAGGAACTTCACCGGTACCGGGCAACGAAATGCCGATATCGGCCAATTTGCTCTCGCCTGGGCCATTCACCACGCAGCCCATGACCGCGACCTTCATGTCCTCCACCCCGGGGTACTGCAAGCGCCACACCGGCATAGAGACACGCAAATAAGTCTGGATACTGTCTGCCAACTCCTGGAACACCGTACTGCTGGTGCGTCCACAACCAGGGCAGGCGGTCACCAGCGGGACGAAGCTACGCAAGCCCATGGTCTGCAGCAACTCCTGCGCCACAATCACCTCGCGGGTACGCGACTCTCCCGGTTGCGGTGTCAGCGAGATGCGGACGGTATCGCCTATCCCCTCCTGCAGCAACACCGCCAACGCCGCACTGGATGCGACAATCCCCTTGCTGCCCATCCCCGCCTCGGTCAGGCCAAGATGTAGTGGAAAATCGCAACGCGCACCCAGCGTACGATAAGCGGTAATCAGGTCCTGTACATGACTGACCTTGCACGACAGGATGATATTGTCACCAGGCAAGCCCAGCTCCATCGCCTTATCCGCACTTTCCAGAGCAGACACGATCAGCGCTTCGCGCATGACCGCATCCGGCGGCAAGGGCTGTGCCAAACGGGCATTGCTGTCCATCATGCGCACCACCAGCGCCTGATCCAGGCTCCCCCAGTTCACGCCGATGCGTACGGCCTTATCCAGCTCCATGGCGGTGCGTACCATAAAGGCAAATTTTTCATCGCCGCGCGCCCCCCGACCCACATTGCCCGGATTAATTCGATATTTGGCCAGCGCACGTGCGCAATCCGGGTAATCTTTCAGCAGTTTGTCGCCGTTGAAATGAAAATCCCCGACCAAGGGCACGCTGCAGCCCAGATCATCCAGCCGCTGCCTGACTTCGGCTACCGCAGCTGCGGCTTCCGGGCTATTGACCGTGATGCGTACCACTTCGGAACCGGCCTCGGCCAGCTCATGCACCTGAGCGGCAGTTGCCGCAGCATCGGCAGTGTCGGTATTGGTCATCGACTGCACCAAAACCGGCGCATCACTCCCCACCATCAGGTGACCGATACGAACCTGCCGCGTCACGCGACGGGGAATACCCTGACTTTGCATGCGAACCTCAATCCAGCTTGAGCGTGGCGGTAGAGCCACGAATCTTGCCAGTCATATCGACCGGCTGATCCTTGTAAATAACTTTAACCCGGCTTGCATTACCGATACGCACCCGATAAGGCGGTGTACCGCTCAGGATCTTGTCTTCGCCCGGCAACAAGGCGCCGAACATCAGCTTCTGTCCCTTGGCATCTGTCACCGAAATCCAGGCCTCCTGATCGCTAGACAAACGCAATACCGGGCTACCCGCTGTGACCACGGCAGGCATAGCCACCACCGGAGCAGAGGCGACGACAGGCGCAGCCGCTGCAGTGGCGGCGGGTAACGCCGCAGCCGCAGGTACTGACGCCTGCGGCGCAACCTCTGCTACCACATCCACTGCCGCCGGCTGCTCCACCGTCAACATCGGGCTTAGATCACCACTGGGAATTGCCGGCTCGCTATTGCGCGAGGAAAACCACCAACCAGTCGCAGCCACAATGGCGGCAACACCCAGCGCCAGCACCATACGCGGCACGCCGGTACTGGTGCCGCTTTCGGACTCAACCGGAGAAGGCGTGGCAATTTCGGCATTAAGCGGCGGAAAAGCCTCATCCAGCAGATGCATCAGCGGCACCTGATCCATCCCCAGAAAACGGGCGTAATTGCGTACAAAACCGCGCACAAAGGTCGGACCGGGCAAGAAACCATAGTCATCGCGCTCTATAGCCTCGAGCTGGCGCACCGACAACTTCAGGCGCTCGGCCACATCGCCCAGACTCAGCTGCTGCGCCTCGCGCTCCTGCTTGAGCCGCGCACCGGCAGAGACTGCCACATCAACTATCTTATCGGCTGGTTCCATCAGCTCAATTCCCACTCAAATATTGTTGGGTTTCTATTGAATCGGGGTAGCCGGAAAGCAGCGCGTCCCCCAAACGTTTCTCTGTTACCTTATCTGCCTGCAAACGGGCAAGACGCATCCCCAGCCACAAATCAGCCGGCCCTAGCGTCGGCATTTCACGACGCAGGCGCTGGTAATAAAAATCGGCAAGCTTGGGATTATTCCCCTGCAGCTGCAAGCGTGTCATCTCGCGCAAGGCAGTAACATCATTGCCATTGAGCCGCAGCACAGCCAGCAAATCGGCGTTAGCCTCTTCCAGCTTGCCGAGTTTCAATAGACACAAACCGCGGTTCAGGCGTGCCGTTTGCGGCTTGTCGTACAGCGGATCGGCCAGTGCGCGGGAAAAATAAGGAATGGAATCCCCCTCCTTGCCGCTTTTGCACAAGAACCAGCCGTAATTATTATTCACCTCGGGGTTGGTGGCATCGATACTCAAGGCCCGGCGAAAGGCGCTATCGGCATCCTTATCCATCCCCAACTGCATCGTGATCAAGGCGCGTACCAGATGGCCGTTCTGATAACGGCTATCGGCCTCGACCGCTTCATTAGCCGAATCCAAAGCTGCACGCATATTGCCGTAACGCATGTATTCCACAGCCAGCTGTGCCCGGGTTTGAGCCAGCTCTAGCGACGTGGCGAACGCCATGATCGGCAAACACAGGGCTGCCAAACAAAGACTCCAGCGTCGCACACGTTTCATTCTTTACCTTCTTCGATAATCTGCATCCATTTTTCCTGACGGCGCGTTTTATCCTGCACCTGCCCCGCCAGCTGGCCACAAGCCGCATCGATATCATCGCCGCGTGTCTTGCGTACAGTCACGATCAGGCCGGCCTCTTGCAGCAATTCACGGAAGATACGGATCGAGTTATTGCTGGAACGGCCATAACCCGAATTCGGGAACGGGTTAAACGGAATCAGGTTGAACTTGCACGGCACATCGCGCACCAGTTCAATCAGTTGACGTGCATGTTCCGGTCTGTCATTGATGCCGTCAAGCATCACATATTCAAAGGTCACAAAATCACGCGGTGCTCTTTCCAGATAGCGGCGGCACGCAGCCATCAGTTCCTTGAGCGGGTACTTTTTGTTGATAGGTACAATTACATCGCGCAGCGCATCATTCGGTGCATGCAGCGAAACAGCCAAAGCAACCGGACAATCTTCACGCAAGCGATCCATCTGCGGCACCAGACCCGAGGTCGACACCGTGACACGGCGCCGGCTCAAACCGTAACCATGATCATCCAGCATGATATTCAGCGCCGATACCACATTGTCGTAATTGGCCAGCGGTTCACCCATGCCCATCATCACCACATTGGAGACAACGCGCTCTTCTTTCGGCGTCACACCCAAAGCTTTATTCGCCCACCACAACTGACCGATAATTTCAGCCGTAGACAGGTTGCGGTTGAAACCCTGCCGCCCGGTCGAGCAGAACGTACATTCAAGTGCGCAACCGACCTGAGATGACACGCACAAAGTGCCGCGCTCGTTTTCGGGAATGAACACGGTTTCCACACCGTTGCCCGTCCCGACGTCCAGCAGCCATTTGCGGGTACCATCGCCGGACTCCTGCCCCGTCATCAGTGCCGGCACGCGGATTTCCGCAGTTTCGTGCAACTTGGCGCGCAGACTCTTGGCAATATCGGTCATCGCATCGAAGTCGGACTCAGCCATCTGGTGCATCCAGCGCATCACCTGTGTGGCGCGAAAGGGCTTCTCGCCCATTGCGGCAAAGTGCTGGGTCAACTGGGCCAGATTGAAGTCGAGCAGGTTGGTTTTCATGAGTACCTCAGAAAAAACGGCAGCCACCGAAACAGGCGGCTGCCGTTTCAAAAAACAGAATTAACGCGCGCTGATTTCGGAAGCAGCGAAGAAGTAAGCGATTTCGATCGCTGCGTTCTCCAGGCTATCGGAACCATGCACCGCATTGGCATCAATGGAATCCGCAAAATCGGCGCGAATGGTGCCGGCATCGGCTTTCTTCGGGTCTGTCGCACCCATCAGTTCACGATGCTTGAGAACGGCATTTTCGCCTTGCAGCGCCTGAACCATCACCGGGCCGGAGATCATGAAGCTCACCAGATCGTTGAAGAAAGGGCGCTCCTTATGCACAGCGTAAAAGCCTTCGGCTTCTGCACGCGACAGCTGCTTCATGCGCGCTGCAACCACCGTCAGGCCGGCCGATTCGAAACGGTCATAGATCTTGCCGATGACGTTTTTAGCAACAGCATCAGGCTTGATGATGGACAGAGTACGTTCAATTGCCATATAAATCCCCTTATTACCTAAGACAGATGCTTAGACTGGTTTAGTACCAGTTTTGCATCGGGTGAGTGAGACAGATCGAAGAACCCGGCATTTTACCAGCCTTCTCAAGCCTTTGCTGCAGATAATGAAATAATGAGACCCGAACAAACACCGGAAAAACCCGCTGCCGACAGCAGCATGGGGCACGCCACAAAAAAACGCATCATCATTGCCATCGCCCTGATTGCCGTCGCGCTTGGCACGATCCCGCTCTTCGATAGTTTCAAGACCCCGCCCCAGGTTGAGGATGCTGGCAGCGGAAAAATCAGTGGCACCTTACTGACGCCAAGCGTCACAGACACAGCCCCCCCCATGCCCGTCATCGCCAGCGAAGCGGCCAGCCAGCCGATGGCACCGGAGAGCCCGGATCTTGCAGCAACCCCCGGCATGACGGCCTTACCCAAGCTGATGGTTGAAACCCGGATAGCAAGCCCGGCCAACCCCATCAGGGACGAACGTAGCAATACTGCCCCCCGTGTGCGCCCAGACAGCAGCACACCGGACAGCCATCTAAGCAAAAATACTGAAAAAACAAGCACACCGCCGCTGCCACCGCCCGCAACAGCGGCACCCGCCAAACCGCAAGGCAGCTCGTTTGGCTACAGCGTGCAGCTAGGTTTGTTCTCAAGCCCGGACAACGCACAAAAACTGGTCGCAGAACTAAAAACCCGCGGCATCAGCGCCCGTAGCGAAACAAAAGTACAGCTTGGCCCGTTCAAAACCCGCGCCGAAGCCGAAGACGCCATGGCCGAACTGCGCAAACTGGGTTATATCCCGCTGCTGATTCCGCTCGGCCAGTAAACCCGGAATCAGGTTTCTACCACGCCGGTCAGAGTCGGCTCAGCCAATAGATGCGGCAGGGACAAATAAGTCTGCGACTGCATCTCGGTCAAACGGCTGGCAGTACGAAAAAACTCGCCGGCGTGTACGCCCTCGGTGTAGATTTCAGCGGGTTCGACGGCGGCCGAGGCAATCAACTTGACACGGTGATCGTAGAACACATCAACCAGCCAAGTAAAACGCCGCGCCTCGGATGACTGCGTCGCTTCCAGCTTGGGAATAGCCGACAAAAACACGGTGTGATACTCGCGGGCAATTTCCAGATAATCGGTCTGCGCCCTTGGCCCGCCACACAAGGTCGCAAAATCGAACCAGATCACACCACCGGCGCGGCGCAAAGATTTAATGCGCCGCCCCAGTACTTCGATCTGCAGCGGCAATGACGCGGCGCCACCCGACATGCGCCCGAACATGGCATCCATACGCGCCTGCGCCACCGTATCATCCGGCACCAAAAACAGCGGCTCGCGCGTCAATTCGCGCAGGCGGTAATCATGGCCGCCATCCACATTCAGTACCGCTAGGCGGCGCTTAAGCAAGGCGATGGTCGGCAGGAAATTCTGCCGCTGCAAGCCGTTAGGATACAGACTGTCCGGCGCGTAATTCGAAGTCATCACCATTACCACCCCGCGCTCGAACAGCGCTTCCAGCAAACGCCCCAGCATCATGGCGTCAGCAATATCACTGACGTGAAATTCGTCAAAACACAGCAACCGCGTCGTACGCGCCATACGGTCGGCCAAGGCCAGTAAAGGATCTTTCTGCTCGGAGAGCTTCTTGAGTTCCTTGTGCACATCGGCCATAAAATGATGAAAATGCACGCGTTTCTTGCGTTTGTAAGGCACGCACTCATAAAACGCATCCATCAAAAAACTCTTGCCCCGCCCGACCCCGCCCCACAGATACAGGCCGCGCGGCACATCGGGCTTCAGCAGGGAACGCCCCAGAAAGCGGTTGCGGCGCGTCTTGAATTCAAGCAGTTGCTGCCACAAAGCATCCAGCTGCGCGATGGCCGCAGCCTGTGCCTCGTCGCGGATAAAGCCTTTTTGCAGAATGGCCTGCTGATACCACGCATTGGGGCTCAACTCGCCACAGGCATCGGGAGAAAATTCGTGTTGTGACATAAATCAGGAAATCCGAGCAAAGGTCAGGCGAACAGCCCGGTTGAAAGATAGCGATCACCGCGATCGCACACGATGGAAACAATCACTGCATTTTCCAGCGTCTGGTTCAAGCGCAAGGCCACCGCCAGCGCGCCACCGGACGAGGGTCCGGCCAGAATACCTTCCTCGCGCGCCAGACGCCGCGCCACATCTTCGGCCTCGCCTTGTGACACCAGATGCATCTCGTCGATGCGTGAGTAGTCGCAAATGGCAGGCAGATAGGCATCTTCCCACTTACGGATACCGGGGATCTGGCTACCGGCCTCGGGCTGCACGCCGATCACCCGCACCGCAGGATTCTGCGCTTTCAGAAACTGGCTGACGCCCATGATGGTGCCGGTCGTTCCCATGCTGGACACAAAGTGCGTCACCGTACCGGCCGTATCGCGCCAGATCTCGGGCCCGGTCGTTTCGATATGCGCAAGCGGATTATCAGGATTGGCAAACTGGTCGAGAATACGACCCACACCCTCTTGCTCCAGACGGCGTGCCTCATCGATGGCACCCGGCATGGACAAGGCTGCCGGCGTCAGCACCACCTCGGCACCATAGGCGCGCATGGTCTGCACCCGTTCGGCACTGGCATTTTCCGGCATCACCAGCATCAGGCGGTAGCCCATCATGGTGGCGGCCATCGCAAGGCCGATACCGGTATTACCGCTGGTCGGTTCGATCAGGGTATCGCCCGGGCGTATCTCCCCCCGCAACTGGGCATGGCGAATCATGGAGAGGGCAGGCCTATCCTTCACCGAGCCACCGGGATTATTCCCTTCCAGCTTGAGCAGTACGATATTGGATGAGGTGCCAGGCAGATGCTTCAGCCTGACCAGCGGCGTATTACCGACAAAGTCTTCGAGATATTTGAATTCGGGCACGACACAGCACTCTCGCCTGATGACAGACGGGCATTATACCGTCAGCACAACTCATTTCAGCAGTCGGAAGGCAAAAACGACAAGACCCGC
>NZ_JBOFOO010000127.1:0-2766 GCF_051659485.1 Craterilacuibacter sp.
GTCGGCACCCGCGCCTCATGCCAGCCGACGCCGGTATTGATAATGGTGGCACCGGCGGCTTCCACCGCCAGCGCCAGTTGTTCGACTTCATCCGGCGTGCTGCCATCATTCACCAGATCCAGCATCGACAGCCGGTAGATGATGATGAAATCGGCGCCGACGGCCGCGCGCACCGCCTTGACGATCTCGATCGGGAAACGGATGCGGTTTTCGTAGCTGCCGCCCCAGTCATCGCTGCGCTTATTGGTGTGGCGCGCAATGAACTGGTTGAGCAGATAACCTTCCGAGCCCATCACCTCAACGCCGTCGTAGCCGGCCAGACGCGCCAGACGCGCGCACTCGGCGAAATCGGCGATGGTGCGCAAAATATCGTCCTCGTTCATTTCGCGCGGACGGTAGAAATTGATAGGCGCGCAAATAGGCGATGCCGACACCAGCGTGTCCTGAAAGCTGTAGCGACCGGTATGCAGAATCTGCATCGCGATCTTGCCGCCGGCCTCATGCACCGCATCGGTCACGATGCGGTGGTGTGCCACCTCGGACATATCGTTAAGGATGGATGCGCCTTCGGCCACCCGCCCCTCTTCGTTCGGCCCCACGCCGCCGGTCACGATCAGGCCGACCCCGCCACGCGCACGCTCGGCGTAGAAAGCCGCCATTTTCTCGAAGCCACCCTCGGACTCTTCCAGCCCGGTATGCATCGACCCCATCAGGACGCGGTTTTTCAGCGTCGTAAAACCCAGATCCAGCGGTTCGAGCAGGTGGGGATAAGTCGTCATGGCAGCTTCCTTGTAAACGTAAGGCGTGGATTTTTATGGTGGTAACCCTACCGATGACAATACTTACTAGCTAGTAAGTTGTCAACACATAGGCATAAACAGGCCGGACTCAGAAATGTCCCTCCCGCATCACCCCCACATCGCCGATATAGAGCACCAGCCCGTAGTCTTGCGCATAGCTGCTGGCAATATGCCCGGCAATCGCATCGGCGATGTCGGGCTCGCAAATAACCTCGACACGGATATTGCGGTCGAAGCTCCACGCCGCCCGCTTCACGCCGTAATGCCCGCCGCCGCGCGCATCCACGACGGTGTATCCCTGAGCGCCCAGACGCTGGATGTCACGCGTTAACGGGACTTCCAGCACGGCTTCACACACGATGGTCAGCAATTTTTTCGGATGGTAATCCATCTCATAGCCCCCAGAAATAGCCGGTCATCCACCAGTAAAGCGGAATACCGGCAATCAGGTTGAACGGAAAGGTCAGCCCCAGACTGGCCGCCAGCGACAGGGCCGGATTCGCCTCGGGGACGGCAATACGCATCGCTGCCGGTGCCGCAATATAGCTGGCCGATGCCGCCAGTACCGCCAGCAGCAACGCCCCGCCCGCCGACAGACCCAGTAGTGCGGCCATTCCCAACCCGGCCAGTGCAAATACCGGCGGCACCAGCAAGGCAAAGCCGGCGATAAAAAGGCCGGAGCTGCGTAACTCGCCCAGGCGGCTGGCGGTAATCAGCCCCATTTCCAGCAGGAATAGCGACAACAAGGGCTTGAACAGATCGATATACAGCGGCGACAGGCTCTTGATGCCGCTCTCGCCGGCGATCCAGCCTATCAGCAGGCCGCCGGCCAAGAGCACCACACTCTTGCCCAGCAGCACTTCATGCGCCAGCCGTCCCCAGGCGACGGCGCGCCCGCCGCCGGCACGCGCCAGCACCACGCCCACGATCAGCGCCGGGATCTCCATCACGGCCAGAAACAGCGTGGCCTGTGGCTCGTAAGCCACACCCAGCCGTGTAAGAAAGCTCACCGCCACGGCAAAAGTCACCACGCTGACCGAGCCATAGTGGGCGGCAATCGAGGCCGCATCGGCGCGCGACAGTTTCAGGCGCAGCAAGCCAAAAGCGGCCAGCGTCAGCAGCATGCCCAAGACCACCACCGCCGCCACCTGCAGCAGGATGACAGGCGAGGCCAGCCTGGCCAATGCCACCCCGCCCTTGAGGCCGATGGCGATCAGCAGGAATACCGATAGCGACTCGTACAGCGCCGCCGGCAGTTTGAGGTCGGAGCGCGCCAGGCCTGCGCCCAGCCCCAGCAGGAAAAACAAGACCACAGGATCCAGCACCATCAACCATGCTCCCTATTGGCTGCCCGCACGCGGACAGACTATTGCTTGCGGCAGGCCAGCCTGCGTAGCGCCCGCAGCCTGACCGGCCGGCAGCATAAAAAACCGGGCGCAGCGCCCGGTTTTTTAGCCGCGTCGGTTTATCCGCTTCAGCCCGCCAGACGCTCCAGCGCCTCGCGATACTTGGCTGCGGTCTGCTCGCGCACCGCCAGCGGCACGGTAGGCGCGGCGGAAACCTTGTCCCAGCCCGATGCTTCCAGCCAGTCACGAACGAATTGCTTGTCGAACGATGGCGGGCTGATGCCCTCCTGATAGCTGTCGGCCGGCCAGAAGCGGCTGGAGTCCGGCGTCAGCGCCTCATCCATCAGCAGCAGCGTGCCGTCTTCATCGAGGCCGAACTCGAACTTGGTGTCGCAAATGATGATGCCGCGCGTGGCCGCATACTCGGCCGCAGTCTGGTACAGCAGGATGGCGGTGTCGCGCACCTTTTCGGCCAGTTCGCGCCCGATGATGTCTACACACTGCTCGAAGCTGATGTTCTCGTCGTGGTCGCCCACCGCCGCCTTGGTCGACGGGGTGAAGATGGGCGCCGGCAGCTTGCCCGCTTCCTTCAGCCCAACCGGCAGGGTGATACCGCACAC
>NZ_JBOFOO010000128.1:0-12807 GCF_051659485.1 Craterilacuibacter sp.
GCGGATGATCAGGGCGTTGTCCTGATCGGTCTTGAGTATTTGTTCGCCACGCCCCTCCGAACCCATCACGATCAGACAGCTGTTCTGTTGTAGCGCCGGTGATGCCAGTTGCTGCCAGGTGCGCTCGAACAGGCGTGCGCTCAGGGTCTGCACCAGCCGCGCCAGTTGCGGTGCCTTGATGCCGTTGCCGGACAGGATGCGGGTTAGGCGGGTGATCTGGCCGGCGGCTTCGGCCAGTTCGGTAAGGCTGCCGGCCCGCTCGATGCGCTGGGCAATCAGGTGCGAATGGTTGGAGAAGTAGGACAGCACATCCACTTGCGCCAGAATGCCGATGGCGGCTCCATTCTCGGTAACCACCAGACGGCGGATATTGTGGCGCGTCATGGTCAGCAGCGCATTGAACAGGAAGTCGTCGATATCGACGCTCAAGAGTGAAAATTGCGCCAGTTCGGACAAGGGGGTGCTGAAGGCAATGCCGTTAATGATGACATCGCGAAAATCGGTGGTGGTATAGATGCCCAGCTTCTCCTGATGCTGCACCAGCAGCGATTTGACGCGCTGGGCTTTCATCGCCTGTGCCGCCTGCAGCAAGGGAGTGTCGCCGGATACGATAACCGGCTCGCGCAGTTTGACATCGCGCACAGTGGCGGTCAGCAGGGTCTGCAGTTCGCGGTTGCCGGCCCGCTCGGACTGGGAGCCCAGTTTCTGCGCGATGCTGGCGAAGAAAAAGGCCCCGAAGCGCAGGTTGCGTTCGGTCAGCTCTAGAATCTTGGCGCGCGGAATGGCATACAGCAGTGCTTCTTCATACACGATAAAGCGGTGGCGGGTTTCGCCGGCAATCAGCGCGCGCGCGTCGAAGGTATCGCGCTCGCGGTAGACACCGATCACCTCGTCACCGGCCATTTCGCGCACGATGCCCTTGATCACCACCCACAGGGTATCGACCCCGCTGCCCGGCCCCATGATTTCGCTGTCGTCGGCAAAAAACACGATGTCGGCACCTTGTTCCAGCACCTGCTGTTCGCTGGGGCTCAGGGTATCAAAGGGCGGGTGGCTGAAGTCGAAGCGTGTCATCTTGGGATTCGCAGGCAAAGGTATCTACAAAGCATATAGCCACGCTGTCTGCGTGGCTACTTTATGCGGAGATCTGTCCGATGAGCGCAACAGATCGTGCGCGGCTTTCCGTACTCAGGAGGCTGGGTGCGAGGTATACAGTGCGGCGCCATCGCGAAACAGCACCAGCTCTCCCGGTGCGAGCGCGCTCCAGTTTTCGTTGTCGGTCAGCGGCTGGGTCGCGATGACGGCAACGCGGTCACGCGGCGTGGTGACGGTGGAAAAATCAATGCTGACATCGTCGTCGACCAGATGCGCGGTGTTGAACGGAGCCTGGCGCACGATGGTGTGCAGATGGGTGGCGCAGTGGGCGATCAGCCATTCGCCATTGGACAGCATGAAATTGAAAGTGCCGTGCGGACGGATTTGCGCCGCCAGACGGGTCATTTCGTCAAATAGCTGCGCGCTGTCGGGCGGGGTATTCCAGCGCAATCGCAGTTGCTCGAGGATATGGCAGAATGCGCGCTCCGAGTCGGTGCTGCCCACCGGCTGGTAATGCTGTCCCTGCGCCGGCTGGAAGTCTTTCAGGTCGCCATTGTGGGCGAAAATCCAGTATTGCCCCCATAGCTCGCGCACAAAAGGATGGCAGTTTTCCAGCCGGATTTCACCCTGGGTGGCCTTGCGGATATGGGCGATGACATTTTTCGACTTGATCGGGTAGCGGCGCACCAGACCGGCCACCGGCGAGTCGCTGGATGGCTTGTCGTCAATAAACAGGCGCACGCCGCGCCCTTCAAAGAAGGCGATACCCCAGCCATCGGCATGGTGGTCGGTCAGCCCGCCGCGGCGGTGAAAGCCTTCGAAAGAAAACAGGATGTCGGTCGGGGTGTTGCAGTTCATTCCAAGCAGTTGGCACATGGGGTCTGTTTCCGTCTGGCAGGGCTGGCGCCTTTGAAAGAGCGCTTGCCCTTGTAATTTGGCGGTTTGGCCTTAATCTTACCGCTTTTGTCGGAGCTAAGGTGAGCCTATGACTACCATCGTGGTAGTACGCAAGGGGAACGAAGTCGCGATTGCTGCCGACAGCCAGACCACGTTTGGCGATGATCAGAAATTACTGGCCGGTTATGACCGTTTTCACGACAAGATCTTCCACATCGGTGAACACCACTTCGCCATCGCCGGCTCGGCGGCACATGATCTGGTGCTGCAAAATGCGCTGCGAAGCCTGAAGTCGCGCGACCTGAGTTCGCGTGCCGGCATTTTCGAAACCTTCCGCAAGCTGCATCCCAAGCTCAAGGACCACTTTTTTCTCAAGCCGGACGAGGAGGAAGACGACCCGTACGAATCCAGCCATATGATGCTGCTGCTGGCCAATAGCCACGGCATTTTCGGCGTCTATCCGATGCGCGAGGTGTACGAGTTTTCCCGTTATTGGGCGATAGGCTCCGGGCGTGCTTACGCCATGGGGGCGATGTATAACTGTTACCAGAGCGAGCTGTCGGCAGCCGACATTGCGCGGCGCGGCATCGAGGCTGGTTGCGAGTTTGACCTCAGTTCGGCGTTGCCGATGTCGCTTTACACTTTTACGCTAGGCAAGGAATGAATATGAAGCAAACCGATACCCTGCAGCGCTTTATTTTTGACGATGCGCCGGTACGCGGCGCCATTGTCCGTCTGGATGACACTTGGCAGGCGGTGCTGTCGCGCCGCCATTACCCGGCGCCGGTGCGTGATGTGCTGGGCCAGATGATGGCGGCGGCGGCATTGCTGGCTGCCAACCTCAAGTTTGACGGCACGCTGATCATGCAGATTCACGGCAAAGGCGCGCTTAAGCTGGCCGTGATCGAGAGCAATCCGGATCGCACCTTGCGCGCGACAGCCAAGTGGGATGACGTTGCCGAGGGCGCAAGCCTGCCGCAACTATTGGGCGAGGGTGCTCAGTTTGTCATTACGCTGGAGCCTAAAGAAGGCCAGCCGTGGCAGGGTATTGTCGCGCTGGAAGGCGAGAATCTGGCGCAGATGCTGGAAAACTACATGCTGCGCTCCGAGCAGCTGGATACCAAGCTGATCCTGACGGCCGATGCCGGCAGCGCGGCGGGTCTGCTGTTGCAGCGCCTGCCGGATGGCCATGGCGATGCCGAGGGCTGGCCGCATGCCAAAATGCTGGCCGAAACGCTGTCCAGCCAGGAACTGCTGGAGCTGGCCGGTACCGAGATCCTGCACCGTCTGTATCACGATGACGAAGTGCGCCTGTTCGATGCCGAGACACTGGCCTTCGCCTGCAACTGCAGTCAGGAGCGCGTCGGCGACATGCTGAAGATGCTGGGCGGCGAAGAAGTGGCCGGGGTGATTCTGGAGCAGGGCAGTGTCGAGATTAACTGCGAATTCTGCAATCAGCAGTATGTGTTTGACGAGGACGATGTCAACGCGCTGTTCCAGATGGATGTGGTGCATGCGGTGCGCGAGGCGCGCCACTGATGCAGGCCGATAGCGCCGCCACGCGTGTGGTGGTCGAGCGCTATCATCATGCCTGGAAGTCGCTGGACGTGGATGCGGTGATGGCCTTGTATCACCCGGCAGTGCGCTACCATGATTTTCACGGCCGCAGTCTGATCACGCTATCGGGCTTGCGCGACTATGTGGCCGACAGCCTGCCGTCGGGGGCCAACGAATCGCTGGCACACACCGACCGCATCCGCGTTGACGGCGACTGTGCCTTTTTGCAGTATTGCTATACGGTAAAAAGCCGCATGGCCGGCGGGCGGCTGACGCGTTTTCACGGCAGCGAGGTGATCCGGGTGCAGGATGGCCTGATCATCGAAGTCAAGGAATACTGTGTGGTCGCCGGCCAGATGCCGGCGCAGGGCGCGGGGCGCATCGGCCTGTCGCCCTTGCGTCTGGCACGGCTGGTCGCCGATCTTGAAGACTATTTCAGCCGCCACCGGCCCTATCTCGACCCCGGGCTTAATCTGGCGGCGGTGGCCGCAGCCAGTGGTTACACCCGCAACCAGATCTCCCACGCGCTTAACCATGTGCTGGGTGTCAACTTCTATGCCTATCTTGCGCACGCACGCATCGCCCACCTATTAGCGCTGCCTGTGAACGCACGCCCCGCAGGCGCCATGGAGATGGCGCTTGGCGCCGGCTTCTCTTCCATCTCGACTTTCTACAAGGCTTTCCGCCAGCAAACCGGCACGACGGTGCAGCGCTATTTTGCTGCGGCTGATTTCGACCGGTCCCGCACGCACGACAAGGCATCACGATAGGTCCTAGTATTGCCGCATTCTGAATAGATTAGGGGGCGGCGATGGGGACGGGTTTTATCGGTGAGGCTGCAATAGGCGGCAAGATGCGCCTGCCGGCAAGCTGTTTGTGGCAGGAGGCCTTGCCCGCCGCCGCGCCATCTTCTCCAACTGCCATTGCCAGCGAGTGTGATGTCGCCATTATTGGTGCCGGCTACACCGGCTTGTGGACTGCCTATTATCTCAAGCGCCAGAACCCGGCGCTTGAGGTGCAGGTGTTCGAGGCGGCGCATGCCGGCTTTGGTGCGTCCGGCCGCAATGGCGGCTGGCTGATAGGCGGCATTGCCGCTCAAGAGGCGTGGCTTGCCGGACTGAAGGGCGACGCGCGCACAGCGACGCGCCAACTGTTATACGGCATCGTCGATGAGGTGAAGGCGGTGTGCGAGCGCGAGGGCATCGATTGTGATCTGGCGCATGGCGGCGTGCTCTATGCCGCGCGCGGTGTGGCGCAGCTACGGCGCGCCGGCGACTGGCTGGCCGGGCTGCATGCCGCCGGGCACGGCGAAGCCGATTTTCGCTGGCTGTCCGCAAGTGAGCTGGGTGCCAAGACGCGGATTGCCGCGGCCCAGGGCGCGGTGTATTCGCCCCATTGCGCCACCTTGCATCCACTGAAACTGCTACAGGGCCTGCTTCTGGCGGTGCGGCGTCTGGGCGTACTGGTGCATGAAAACTGTCCGGTTACGGGTTTTGCTGATGGCCGGCTCAGTTTGCATCAGGGGACGGTGAGCGCGCGCTGGATTGTGCCGGCGCTGGAAGGCGCCAGCACGAGCTTGCCCGAACTTAAGGGGCGGGTGCAGGCGGTGCAAAGCCTGATCGTCGCCACCGAGCCGTTAACGGCCGCGCAATGGGACGCAATCGGTCTTGCCGACCGGCCGGCTTTTGCCGATTTGTCGCGCGGGATTACCTATGGCCAGCGCACTGCCGATGGCCGCCTGCTGTTTGGTGCCCGTGGCGGCTACCGCTTTGCTGGCCGGCCGCGTTGGGATTTCGCCCCGGCGGGAGCCGAATTTGTCAGCCGCGCCGGGCTGATGCGAGATTTTTTCCCCCAGCTACAGGATGTCCGCGTCACTCATGGCTGGGGCGGGACGATGGGTCTGGCGCGGGCCTTTACCCCGTTTGCGCTGCTGGATCGGGCCCAAGGGCTGGCCTGGGCCGGCGGTTACGGCGGCGAGGGGGTGGGAGCCAGCAACCTGATGGGGCGCACGCTGGCCGGCCTGATCTCTGGGCACGACACGCTGCCGACACGCCAAGGCTGGGTGCAAGGCGACGCGGCTATCGTGCGCTTGCGTCGCTGGGAGCCCGAGCCGCTGCGCTATCTGGGGTACCACGCCATCCGCTCGGTGTTTGCGCTGGACGATGCGCTTGGCGACCGGCAAAACATCCCCGCCGGCCTGCGCCGCCTGCTTGGTGCCGGTGCCGATGCGCTGGACGGGCTGATGCATTGAAGCGAGATCTCCGATGGCTGGCACCGCAAGTGCTCAAGGCTGGCCAATCGTAAGATCAAGTGCGCATTTTGACGGCCGGGGCTCAGTGCCCGGACGGCATCAGTGTGTGCAGGATGCGCGCCGGTTCCGCTTCAGTGATGGCCGCACCCAATAACTGCTGCAGCCAGTTACGGTGCAACTGCCACATTCGCGGGCCCGCTGCGCCGTTTTCCTTGGCGCACTGCTTGGCTACGTCGGCGGTGCGGTAAAAATACATCACCAGCGCCACCAGGTCGGCATCGGGCCAGCGGCAACCGAAGTGACGCAGGCGCTCGCTCCAGAATGCTATCTGCTCGCGTTCGTGTGCCGCTTCCAGTTGCTGCAGAGCCGGGATCAAATCCATCGCCTGCCACAAAGGGCCATGACCGGAAAAACTTTCATCCAGCGTATCCAGTGCCTGATCAAATACGGCCAGCGTCTGCGGCCAGTCCAGATCCTGTTCCCGTAGCTCTTGTTGCGCCGCGCGCACCGCCTGCAGCCACGCTGTTGCCAGCCGGCAGATGATGGCTTCCTTGTTGGGATACAGGTGGTAAAGCGATTTGATGCCGACCCCGGCACGTTCGGCGATGGCATTGGTGTTCAGTGCAAAAAAGCCCTGTTCGGCCAGCAGGTCCAGTGTGGCCTGCTCGATCTTGCGTGCCACTTCCAGCGTGCGTTGCTGCTTGGGTTCGCGGCGCATGCGCAAGGCGGCGGGAATGCTGGGGTCAGGTGGCGGTGCAGCAAGCATGGTATCTCCGGGATCAATGGCAAGGCGCTGTGGTATGGCAGCGACAATATCATGGCGATATTACAGTAATAACTGCATTTTTTTGCGATAGCTGCGATAAAGAACGCAGAACAAATGTGCAGTAAAAGCTGCAATAAAACCAAGAGGAGACCCTATGTCGTACCCGATGCGTAGTCGTAAGCTGTCTTTGCCGCTGTTATTGCTGGCTGCCGGCGTTCTTTCTGCTTGCAGTAGCGGTGGTAGCGGCAAGACTGCCGATGATGGTGGCACCATCTATATCAATGCCAAGGCGTATACCCAGAATGACAAACGGCAAGTTGCCGAGGCCTTCGTGGTGGCTGATGGCAAGTTTATTCAGGTTGGCAGCAAGGAAGATGCGCTGAAGTATCAGAGCCGCGGCTACAAGGTGGTGGACCTGGGCGGCAAGATGGTCATGCCCGGCCTGCACGATAATCATATTCATACGCTGGGGACGGTGCCACTGGATATGTGTGATCTGGACGGACAGGCGGTGACGCTGGATGAACTGGCCGACAAGGTCAAAGCCTGTCTGCCCAAGTACGCGCCAGCCAAGGGCGAGTGGCTGGTGGTGAACCAGTGGTCACCTTACGACGGCAATCAAGAGACAGACAACTACAAAACCGTATTGCTGGCATTAGATACTGTGGCCCCGAATAATCCGGTGATGCTGGCTGGTGCCGATGGCCATGCCAGCGCATACAATTCAAAAGCATTGGCAATGGCCAAGGACAAGGACGGCAAGGTCGTCGGTTTTAATAGTACGACGCTGAGTGATGGCGGGGTGTTCGAAGAGTTTATTTCCTACGTCGACCTTAAAAGCGGCGTGATCCGCGAAGATGCACGCAGCAGGATTCCTGTGCCGGACACCGGCTTGCTGAGTGGTGGCTCCCCCGAGGCTGCCAAACTGTACGATGCCATTTTGCCGCAGGTTTCTGACTTGATCGCATCACGCGGTATTACCGGTGTGCAGGATGCCTGTGCCAACGATTTCATCCGCCAGCGCCTGTTGAATATGCAGCAGAAGGGCTTGCTGAATATGCGCGTCACTGCGGCAAGCTGTTTCAATGCTGATGACTATGCCGGCAAGGTCGATATCGCCGGCCACTTGAAAAAGGCAAACGAAGTCAGGCAGGCATTTGCCGGTAATCCGCTGATCAAGGCCGATGCGGTCAAGATATTTGTCGATGGCGTCCTGGAAGGCGACCCGTTCAGCGAGCCGCCTTTCCTGCCTAATGCCGGTATGTTGGCCAATTACCAGACGCCGAACATGAAGTACGACCCTGCCACCGACACGGCCAGTATTGTAGGGAATAGCACAGACTCGGATAACAATGGCATTGTCAATTACGAGGTGGAGGATCTGAAGGATTACGTCAGCGCGCTGGATAAAGATGGCTTCAGTGTTCATATGCACAGCGTTGGTGACCGCAGTACCCGCGTCGCACTGGATGCCTTGCAAGCGGCGCGCGATCGCAATGGTAAGACCGGGATTCCACATACCATTGCCCACCTGCAGATGGTGAGCCCAGAAGATCAGAAGCGTTTGGGCGAGTTGGGCGTATTCCTGACCTTCACCTATGCCTGGACTACGCCGCAAATGGCTTACGATATGCTGGTTACGCCTTTCCTTCAGCCCAGCACCAAAGATCAGGATCTGGCCGAGTTCTTGTACAACCCGTTAGGCTACGTCACCAAGGCTGTCTATCCGGCAGAAACCTCGCGCAAGGCAGGGGCCATTCTGGTCGCCGGTAGCGATGCGCCGGTGGATAGCCGTGACCCGCGTCCGTTTATCAATATTGCAGCCGGTGTGACCAAATCCGCAGCAGGAAAAGAATATTTCACTGCCTATCAGCGTAGCCCGTTGGCGGAAATGCTGGCGGCCTATACGATCAATGGCGCACGTGCCGTGCGTCAGGACAAGATCACCGGCTCGATAGAGACGGGCAAATCGGCCGACTTTATCGTACTGAGCCAGAATCTGTTTGATTTGGAAAAAGCAGGTACGCCGGAGAAAATCGCCGACACTCAGGTCGACAGGACTGTGTTCATGGGTAAAACGGTTTACCTTAAAAAATAAGGAGGGTGTACGGGATCAGCATCAGTGCTTGATGCTGATCCCGTAGCACCTCTAAGCGGAGATGCGATATGAACAAAGGAAAACCGTGGCACTGGCTGCTGATGCTGGGCGGCTTGCTACCCGCTGTCGAGGCTGCCGGGGTATTGAACGTCTACAACTGGTCGGACTATATCGCCGATAACACGGTACCGAATTTCGTTAAAACGACCGGCATCAAGGTACGTTACGATATTTACGACAGCAACGAGGTGTTGCGTGCCAAGTTGATGACTGGCAAAACCGGTTACGACATTGTGGTGCCATCGCACAATACGCTGGGTCTGGGGGTCAAGGCCGGCATGTTCCTGCCTTTGGACAAGAGCAAGATCCCCAATTACAAGAACCTTGACCCGGCGCTGATGAAGCTGATGCAGCAGTTTGATCCGGGTAACACCTATGCGGTTCCATATTTCTGGGGCATCAACACGATAGGTATCAATGTCGATCAGGTGCAGAAGGCGCTGGGCGGCAAGCTGCCGGACAATCCGTGGGATCTGGTATTCAAGCCCGAGCTGGTGAGCAAGCTGAAAAGCTGTGGCATCAGCGTCTTCGATTCGCCCAGCGAGTTTTTCCCCGCCGCTTTGCATTATTACGGTAAAGATCCCAATACGGAAAATCTGGCTGATTACAAGGCCATCATGCCGGCACTCAAGGTGCTGCGCCCCGGCTATGGCCGCTTCTCGTCGTCCGGCTATATCAATGAGCTGGCCGGCGGATCGGTCTGCGTGGCGATGGGTTTTTCGGGTGACCTGAATATTGCCAAGCGGCGGGCGGCCGAGGCCAAAAACGGCGTGAAGGTGCAGGTGCTGCTGCCGAAAAATGGGCTGGATGTCTGGGTGGATACCATGGCGATCCCCAAGGATGCCGTCAATATCGACAATGCCTACCGCTTTATCAATGCGATGCTGGACCCGAAAATTGCGGCAGCCAACGCTAATGCCGTCACCTACGCGCCCGGCGTGATCGCCGCCCGCCAGTATATGGACAAGGCTTACGTCAACGACCGTACCATTTTCCCCACTGCCACCGACCTGCAAGGGAGTTATGTCGGCAAGACCCTGCCAGGCCCGGTCATCAGCGGCTATACCCGCTTGTGGCAGGGGCTGAAAGCTAGCCGGTAAAGCGCCGTTTAAATAAATCAACGATTTATTGTAGAGTGGGTGCTTTATTCTACTTATGCGGCGCTTATCGATCAGGCAGGCAGGTGGTTTCTGCCTGATCGTAGCCGCTTCTGTTTTCATTGTTTAAAAAAACATTAGACAGCTTATGCTGTCGGGGTTAGCCTCTTTGTCGGAGCTGGCGCAGCAGAAACGCCGGCCTTTCGTCTAGCTGACAACAAAGGATAAGCCCGAGATGCAACTGAAACCGCTGAGTACCCTGGCCCTCGGCCTCGCCTTGCTGGCGCCCGCCATTCAGGCGGCAGGCACGCTGAATATCTACAATTGGTCGGACTATATCGCCGAAGATACCGTGCCCAATTTCGCGAAGGCCAACGGTGTCAAGGTGCGTTACGACGTTTACGACAGCATGGAAGTCCTGCGTGCCAAGCTGATGACCGGCAATACTGGTTATGACTTGGTGGTGCCGACCCACAATACGCTGGATCTTGGCATCAAGGCCGGTATGTTCCAGCCTATCGACAAGAGCAAGATCCCCAACTTCAAGAACCTCGACCCTGAACTGATGCGCATCATGGCGCAGTTCGATCCGGGTAATAAATACGGCGTGCCGTATTTCTGGGGCGTGAATACGCTGGCCATCAATACCGACAAGGTGAAGAAGGCGCTGGGTGGCAAGCTGCCGGAGAACCCGTGGGACATGGTGTTCAAGCCGGAGGTGGTGGCCAAGCTCAAGAGCTGCGGTGTCAGTGTGCTGGAGTCGCCATCCGAATTTTTCCCGATGGCGCTCAACTACTACGGCAAGAATCCGAACAGCACGAATATCGATGACTACAAGGCGCTGATGCCGGGACTGAAAGAGGCACGCAAATCGTATAGCCGTTTCTCGTCATCCGGTTATATCAACGAGCTGGCCGGCGGCTCGGTGTGTGTGGCGATGGGCTTTTCGGGCGACCTCAATATTGCCAAGCGCCGCGCAGCCGAAGCCAAAAACGGGGTGAAGATCGAGGTGCTGATGCCCAAGCAGGGCACCGGGCTGTGGATTGACAGCCTGGCCATCCCCAAGGGCGCCGCCAACAGCGACAATGCGCTGAAGTTCATCAACTATACGCTGGACTCGAAAATCGCCGCCAATAACGCCAATGCGGTGACCTATGCACCTGGCGCTATTACCGCGCGTCCACTGGTGAAAAAAGAGTTTTCTGCCGACCGTTCCATCTTCCCGACCAAGGAAGATCTCAAGAGCAGCTTTGTGATGCTGACCATGCCGCCCAAGGTGATTCAGGGCTACACCCGTCTGTGGCAGAACCTGAAGGCCGGCCACTAGGCCTAGGCTGCTACCGCGCTAGCCCCTGCCCCTGCGGGCAGGGGCTTTTCGTCGTACACTGGGCGCTTTGCAGGCCTGAAGCATGAACCAAGAACAGATTGTTGCGGCCACCCGTATCTGGCTGGAAAAGGCCGTCATCGGCCTGAATCTGTGCCCGTTTGCCAAATCGGTGTATGTGAAAAACCAGATCCGCATCGTGGTGAGCACGGCGCCGCATCTGGATGCCTTTCTGGAAGAACTGGACCGGGAACTGGATTTTCTGGCTGCGGCCTCCCCGGAAGAGACCGACACCACCTTGCTGGTGCATCCGACCCTGTTTCCCGATTTTATGGCGTTCAACGACATGCTGGATATTGCCGATGCGGCCTTGCCCGAGCATGGTCTGGACGGCATTTTGCAGATAGCCCCGTTCCATCCCGACTTCCAGTTTGCCGGTACGGCTGCGGACGAAATCAGTAATTACACCAACCGTTCGCCTTACCCGACCCTGCATTTGATCCGCGAATCCAGCATCGCGCGTGCGGTCGAGTCTTTCCCTGAGGCCGCCACGATTTATGAGCGCAATATCGCCGTGCTGCAGGAGCTGGGGCAGGCCGGCTGGGATGCCCTCGGGATTCCTGCTGCGATGCGCAAGTAGGCGCTTGCGGAGATTCATCCAGGCCATGCATCATGGATGGAGGGTATGCCGTAAGTGGCTACTTCGTTGATGCCGCTTAGTACTGTTTAGCTATCCGTATGCCTGACAGTTGATTCTTTCGGGCTATGATATTTGTATTAACTGGACAGGGGCTTGCACATGATAGAGCTTTACACTTGGGGAACACCCAACGGCAAAAAGATTTCAGTGGCGCTGGAAGAGCTGGGACTGCCTTATGCCGTTTTTCCGGTGGACATCAATCAGGGTGAGCAGTTTGCGCCCGATTTTCTAAAGATCAGCCCAAACAACAAGATTCCTGCCATCCTCGATCCGGACGGGCCAGACGGACAGCCGATCGCGCTGTTCGAGTCGGGGGCCATCCTGATTTATCTCGCCGAAAAGACCGGCCGGCTTTTACCCAAAGACGGCGCCGCCCGCTACCGGGTATTGCAGTGGCTGATGTTCCAGATGGGCGGCTTCGGCCCGATGCTGGGGCAGGCGCACCATTTCTTGCGCTACGCGCCGGAGACGCTGCCCTATGCGCAAAAGCGCTATCACGACGAGACGCTGCGCTTGTATGGCGTGCTGGAGCATCAGCTGGCCACGCAGCCTTATGCCGCCGGCGGGGAATACAGCATCGCCGACATCGCGCTCTACCCGTGGGTCGCCAGACACGAGTGGCATATGGTCGATCTGACGGCCTTTCCGGCAGTCAAGCGCTGGTGTGGCGAGCTGGCGGCGCGTCCTGCCGTGCAGCGCGGCATGCTGGTGCCGCAGTCGGCCTGAATGTTTCAGTTGGCGCGCGGGCGCAGTAGCCATAGCGCCAGCGCCCCGCCCAGCAAGCCCCAGAATGCAGAGCCGATGCCCCACAGGCTCAAACCCGAAGCGGTGATCAAAAAGGTGATCAGTGCCGGCTCGCGCATGGCGTCGTCGCGCATGGCGGTGGTGAGGCCGCCGGCGATGGTGCCGAATAAGGCAATACCGGCAATGCTCATCACCAGTGCCTGCGGAAAGGCCGCCAG
>NZ_JBOFOO010000129.1:0-16390 GCF_051659485.1 Craterilacuibacter sp.
GTCATGAAAGCAAAAACCAGCGTTTGCGCCAGATGGTCGATGCCTGCGCCGAACGCCTGTTTCGCCACCGCAATACCCTGTTGCTGCTGTTTGCCGCGATCACGCTGGCACTGGGCTGGGGGGCATCGCAAGCGCGGCTGGACCCGGGTTTTAACAAGCTGATCCCCTTGTCGCACCCGTATATGCAGACGCTCAGCGACTACAGCAAGGTGTTCTCCGGCGCCAACCGCATCCTGATCAATGTGCGGGCCCGGGATGGTTCGGATATTTACAGTCAGCCGTATATGGAGGCGCTGAAGAATATCAACGACGAGATTTTCTTTATTCCCGGCGTGGACAGGGCGCGGGTGAAGTCGCTGTATAGCCCGGCCGTGCGCTACACCGAGGTGACCGAGGAGGGCTTTCTCAGCGACGTGGTGGTGCCGGCGCGCTTTACCGCCCAGCCGGACGAACTGGATGTGGTGCGGCGCAATGTGGCGCGTTCGGGTGAAATCGGCCGCCTGATCGCCACCGACCAGACGGCTTCGATGATCGTGGCCGACCTGCAGGATATCAATCCCGAAACCGGTGCCAAGGTCGATTATGCCGATATCGCCGGCAAGCTCGAACAGATACGCGCCAAATACGGTAACGACAAGATAGAAATCAATATCATCGGCTTTGTCAAGGTAGTGGGTGATGTGCAAGAGGCACTGGGGCAGGTGTTTGCCTTCTTCGGTATCGCCTTCGCCATTACGGCCGTGCTGCTGCTGGCCTATAGCCGCTCGCTGAAACTGACCGTGGTGGCGCTCACGGTCGCCTTGCTGCCGGTGGTGTGGCTGGTAGGCTTGTTGCCGGTGTTCGGTCTGGGCATTGATCCGATGTCCATTCTGGTGCCGTTTTTGATTTTCTCCATTGGCGTGTCGCATGCGGTGCAGATGACCAATGCCTGGAAGCAGGAGGTGGCCGCCGGCAAGGATGCGCGCGAAGCGGCCAAGGCGGCGTTTCGCAAGCTGTTTGTGCCCGGTTCGGTGGCGCTGTTGACCAATGCGCTGGGCTTTATGGTCATCATGCTGATCGATATCCAGATCGTGCGCGAACTGGGGGCGACTGCGTGTCTGGGCGTCACGCTGATGATCGTGACCAACAAGATGCTGCTGCCGCTGGTGCTGTCTTTCCTGAAACTGGAGCCGTCTGCGCTACGCACCGCGGCGGCCCGCGGCGGGCGTCAGGCGCT
Source organism: Craterilacuibacter sp. (assembly GCF_051659485.1). Classification (NCBI taxonomy): domain Bacteria; kingdom Pseudomonadati; phylum Pseudomonadota; class Betaproteobacteria; order Neisseriales; family Neisseriaceae; genus Craterilacuibacter; species Craterilacuibacter sp. Next base: position 1,217 of record NZ_JBOFOO010000129.1, read on the forward strand.
GTGGTGGCGTTTGTCGGGCTACGCTACGGCAAAAACGGGGCTATTCAGTATTGCGGTGGCGCTGGTGCTGCTGGGCTGGGGCACAATGGAGTCGCGCAAGCTCGAAGTCGGCGACACCGGCTCGGGCGTAGCCGAACTGCGTGCCGATTCTCGCTATAACCGCGACCATAGCCAGATCGTCGGCTCCTACGCCATCGGGATGGATGTCTTGTCGGTGATTGTCGAATCCAAGACCGATAACCCCGAGGGGAGCTGCCTCAAATATCCGCTGATGAATGCCGTTGACCGTTTCGGTTTGCAGATGCAGGGTGTTGCGGGTGTGCAATCGGTGGTGGCGGTGCCGACGCTGGTCAAGTTCACCATCGCAGGCCAGAACGAAGGCAATCCGCGCTGGGCAGGCATTCCGCAAACCTCGGAGGCGCTGCGTCAGGGCGCGCGCGCCATGGGGCCGGAGACCGGCCTCACCGTCGAGGATTGCGGCGCGATGCAGGTGCTGGTTTACCTTCAGGACCATAAGGGGGCGACACTGGTCAATGCCCTAAATGAAGCCAAACGCTTTATCGCCGATAACCAGACCCCGGGGGTGAAATTCCGTCTGGCAGGCGGCAGTGCCGGCGTGGCGGCCGCAACCAATGAAGCGGTCGAGCATGCCGAAGTGACCATGCTGCTAGCCATTTTTGGCGCGATTTCGCTGCTGTGTCTGCTGACTTTCCGTTCCTGGCGTGCGGTGCTGTGCATCATCGTGCCTTTGGCGCTGGTGTCCATTTTGTGCAATGCACTAATGGCGCTGCTGGGCATCGGCCTCAAGGTATCGACACTGCCGGTGATCGCGCTGGGGGTGGGGGTGGGGGTCGACTACGGCATCTATCTGTTCGAACGCATCGAAACCGAGATGCAGGAGCGCGGACTGGACTTGCGCGAGGCCGTGTACGAGGCCTTGCGTCAGCGGGGGACTGCCGCCGTGTTTACCGCGTTCACCATGGCGCTGAGCGTCGGCACCTGGGCTTTTTCCTCGCTCAAGTTTCAGGCGGATATGGGCATCCTGCTGGCCTTCATGTTCTTTGTGAACGTGTTTGGTGCCATTACGCTGGCGCCGGCGCTGGCCTACTGGCTGAATCTGGCATTGTGGCAGCGCAAGGCGGCGCCGACGCCTGTTGCCGATGGGACGCAAAAGCATCAGACGGTGTGAGCTGGATCTCGATGGTGCACACTGCCGGTTTTCAGCAGTGCGCGCCATCGGTTTGCTGCAGTGCATGATTTACAGGTTAAGCATACGACATGTAGATTGCTGCTTAGCAAACAAAAGTGCCAGCACTAGCGTATCGAGACCACACCATCACAGGGCAAACCATGCAGCCACCTTCGTCAGCCCCAGCCCCATCACCGGACGCCGAATTAGCCAGCAACGGGCAGCCTGAAATACTGGATACCTTCAGTCAGCTGCTGGGCGCGCTCTACGAAACCGCTTACGACAATACCACCTGGCCCAAAGCGGTCGCTTTATTGCGTGACCAGCTGGATGCCAACTTCGTGACACTGATCATCCGGCCGGATACTTCGGATCAGGCCGGCGCCATGATTACGGCCGGCCAGGTGTTCGAGGCGCATTCCGGCTTGCGTTCGCAATACAGCTACCCCAGCCCTTTTGTCGACTTGGTATCCGACAAGGTGTATGTGATTGATGATTTGATGCGTAAGGATGAGTGGCGGCAATCCTTGTTTTACCATCACTTCTGTGAACCATACGGCGTATTTCATGTGATGGGGGCCGATATCCGGACGCTGGATAATGGTGAATTCAAAATCCGGGTGACGCGCCCGGAAAGCGGAGCCCCCTTCAGTGCCGCAGACAAGGCCGAGCTGACCCGTTTACTGCCGCATATCAAACGCACGCTGAATATCCAGACCCGCATGCGTGCGACCGAATCGGTGGGGCTGCTCTACACCGAGGCGGTGTCACGCATGATGGTGGCGACCATCATTCTCGATGAAAAAGGCCAGGTCCTGCAAAGCAACCAGATCGCCAGCGAACTGTTGGCCGAGGGCGACGGACTCAAGGTCTATCAGGGCAAGCTGGTCGCGTCCTATTCGACCGAGAGTCGCGAACTACAGGCCATGATTACCCAGAACCTTGTCCGCCAGCAAAAGCCGGTGGCCGCTGGCAGTGCTCCAGCGATGGTGGAAGCCATGTCGCTGTCGCGCCCGTCCGGACGCGTCAACCTCGGGGTGGTGGTCAAGGCGGTGCCCAGCAATGAATGGATAGGCGGCAAGCAGCGCCCGGCGGTGATGGTCTATGTGCGCGATGCGGAAAAAAAGAGTGCGGTTCCGCTAAAGGTCACCCAGCAATTGTTCGGTCTGACACCTGCAGAGTCGACCCTGGCCGTGCATCTGGCCAATGGCTTGTCGCTGGAAGAAGCCGCGGAAGAGCTGGGCATACGCCACAACACCGCCCGCGCGCACTTGCGCTCCATCTTTTCCAAAACTGGCGTACGCCGCCAGACCGAGTTGGTGCGCATCATGCTCAATAGCGTCAGCGCGCTGGGGCAGCAAACCTTGGGCTGAGCCTGAATGTGCAACCCTCACTTAGCCGGCAAGGGCTATCTCGTTCCGCTCTCTCTTGAACGCGCTCAGGCCTCGGTCAGTGTGAGCGCCAGGATCTGGTCGGCCAGTTCGGCGACCGAGAGGCTGCCTTCCTGACGATACCACTGTACCGTCCAGTGCAGGCTGCCAAGCAAGGTGCGGCGCAGCAAGCGGGTATTGCTTTTGATGAGGCCTGCGGCGGCAGCTTCGTCCAGTACTTGCTGCCACAGTGCTTCGTAGCGGTCGCGTAGCAGTACCAGGCCGGGGCGGGCGTCTTCGGAGACACTACGCCATTCGTAAAGCATCACCTCTAGCGCCGCCTGATTTTCGCCCAGCAGGGAATTCAGGTGCACGTGAAACAGGGCGGCGAGCCGGGCATGTAATGTGTCTGCCTGATCCAGCGCCAGTTGCAGCTGCTCGGTAGTGCTGCTGATGCCCAGTGCCATCACCGCGACCAGCATCTCTTCCTTGCTGCGAAAGTGGTAGAACAGGCTGCCCGATTGCATGCCGACAGCGTGGGCAAGGTCGCGTACCGTGCTGCGCTCGTAGCCCTGATCGCGGAACAGACGGGCGGCAGCACGCACCAAGACCATGCGCCGGCTGCCAGGTTCGCTTGTCGTGTGGCTCATGATGCGTCTGGTACCGGCGGATGGCGTTCCAGCAACTGTTGTGCCGCTTGCCACACCCGCTCGGCCTGCATTTTCTCCAGACAGTTGGTGTGTTTTAACGGACAGACACGCTCGAAGCAGGGGCTGCAATCCAGACTCAGCGTAACAATCGCCGCTTTGTCCGATAGCGGGGGGGTGAAGCCGGGGCTGGAAGAGCCATAGAGCGCCACCAGCGGAATACCCAGCGCGGCCGCAATATGCATCAGTCCGGAGTCGTTGCACACCGCCAGTGAGGCAAAGCCCATCAGGTCGATGGCCTCTTCCAGTCCGGTCGCGCCACACAGATTGGTGGCCGCACCGCCGGCTTGTTCGCAGATCGCATGGCCGATCTCGCTGTCTTTGGCCGAACCGAATAGCCAGACATGCCAGCCCGCATCGGCAAAGGCACGCGACAAGGCCGCAAAGTGGCGTGCCGGCCAGCGTTTGGCCGGGCCGTATTCGGCACCGGGGCACATCACCACCACCGGGCGGGATAAATCCAGCCCCAGCCGCATGGCGCTTGCCTGCCCCGTTTCGCTATTGAAAGCGAGGCGGGGGTGGGCAATCGGCAATTCGGGGGCGACCGCCGGCGCTTCTGCCAGTGCGCAAAAACGCTCTATCATCTTCGGCAGCGCTTTTTCGTCCAGCGCACGCATATCGTTGACCAGTCCATAGCGCATTTCACCGGTAAAGCCGGTGCGCTTGGGAATGCCGGCCATAAACGGTATCAGCGCCGATTTGATCGAACCGGGCAGGATGATGGCCTGATCGAATTTTTCTGTCGCCAGTTCGCGTGCCACGCGCCAGCGTTCACCCAGTTGCAACTGGCCGTGACCGAAGGGGTTGAGATGCGCGCGCGCGACTTCCGGCATGCGCGCCAATAGCGGCATGGTCCAGACCGGGGCGAAAACATGTACTTCGGCGCCGGGATTGCGCTCCAGCAGGCGGCGGTATAGTGGCTGAGCCATTACGCCGTCGCCAACCCACGAGGGGCCGATGACCAGAATTTTTTTCATGTTTGGGCAAGCAAAAAAGGCGCGCCGGACGCACCTTTGAATCGGGCAGGGTCAGGCACTTAGTGGTGGCCGCTGACCGGACCCGTCAATTGGTAATGGGTGCCGCAATATGGGCACAGTGCTTCGCCGCCATTTTTGACGATGGGCAGGAATACGCGCGGATGCGAGTTCCATTTCACCATGTCGGGCATCGGGCAGACCAGAGGCAGGTCGGTCGCGGTGACTTCAATGGTGCGGCGGGTGTTTTCAGTCGGTTCCATAGCGGGTTTCTTCAGTGTTGTTGGTCTTGTTGCGGCGAGTATACCGCGTTCGCGCTAAGCGCCCCAAATGCCGGTTATCGGCGCCGGCTGGCCTGAATGAGCGGCGCGTCGCCCGGATTATACCTTCAGCATGACAAGTGTGCAGAAGCTTCAGATGACTTGCCCGAACAGTGCCAGCCATAAGGCACGCACCGCACGATAGTCTGCATGCAAAGCCTCGCTGACTTCGACTTCTCCCTTGTCGTTTAGACGTGCCGCATGCTGCAGGCGGCGATAGTGGCGATACGCATCCTGCACCGGATGTGCGAGCTCCGGGTCGATCAGGCCGGCGTCGGCGGCATCGGCCAACAGCGCGATGGTGCCGGTATTGGCCGTGAGTGCCGGCGTCTGGTGCGCATAGGCCAGAATCAGTGTCTGGATAATAAACTCGGCATCGATAATGCCGCCGCGGGCATGCTTGATATCCTGATCGCGTGCGGGGTGGGTCTCCAGCATGCGGGTACGCATATCGATGACTTCCTGCTTGAGGCCGGCCACATCGCGTTGCTGCATCAGGACTTCGCGGCGCACGGCATCGAAGGCGGTGCCGATCGCCGTGTCGCCTGCGACAAAGCGCGCACGGGTGAGCGCCTGATGCTCCCATGCCCAGGCGTGGGTGTGCTGGTAGGCGGCAAAAGCCTGCACCGTACTGACCAGTAGCCCGCTCTGGCCATTGGGTCGCAGCCTGAGATCAATATCGTACAGCACACCGGCGCTGGTCGTGCTGGTCAGCCAGGTCGACATCTTGCGCGCCAGACGCGCGTAAAGCTCCGGGGCATCCGGGTGTTCGTCTTCGTAGAGGAAAATAATGTCGAGGTCTGAGACATAGCCCAGCTCTTTTCCACCCAGCTTGCCGTAGCCGATGATGGCAAAGCGCGGGATTTCGGTGTGGCGCTTGGCAATATCCAGCCAGGCATGGCGCAAGCTAGCCGACAACACCAGATCCGCCAGTCGCGACAGTTCATCCGACAAGGCTTCCAGCGTCCACATGCCGGCAATATCCTGTGCCACCAGCCGGAATACGTGTGCGTGCTGGAAGTGGCGCAAGGCATCCATCTTGCTTTCGGCATCGCCTTCGCAACCGGCCAGCTGGGCTTCAAGCTGCTCGGCCAGCAGTTGCCAGTCAGGTGTGGCATACAGCACGCGTGCGTCCAGCAACTCATCCAGCAAAATAGGGTGGCGTGTCAGGTAGGCGGACACCCAGGCACTGGCCGAACACAGTGCCGCCAGACGTTGCAGGGTCTGCGGGTATTCGCTGAGCAGGGCGAGATAAGACGCACGCCGGCTGATGGCTTCGAGCAGGGCGAGGATGCGGATCAGCGTCGCATCGGGCCCGGCTTGATGGCTGGCCACCTCGATCAGCGGTGCAATCAGCGCGTCGAACTGGCGCTGGCTGCGCTCGGGCATCTGCAGATAGCGCTGGCTGGCGGCGATGGCCGCCAGTTGGCGCACCACGGTATCGGGATCGGTATACCCCAGGGCTGCCAGTTGCTCGCGGCTATGGCTGGCGGCATCGAGGATGTCGCGCCACAAGGGTGCCAGCGGATGCGCCTGCGTCTCTTCGGTAGGCAGGAAAAAAACCTGCTCGAAATGGCGGGTCACATGGCGCCGCTCGAGATTCAATGCATTCATGAATGCGTACCAGTCGCTAAACCCCATACTGTGCGCCAGCACAGCGCAGGCTTCAGGGCTGGTGGGCAGGGTTTGTGTCTGCTGGTCGTCGGTATATTGCAGATGGTGCTCAAGTTTGCGTAAAAATGCATAGGCTTGCTGCAGCTCGGCGATGGCGCTGTCTTCCATCAGGTGCAGCGCCTTGAGTTGCGCCAGCGTGGCGCGTGTGCCGCGTAGTTGCAGGCTTTTTTCGCGCCCGCCGCGTATCAGCTGGAACACCTGGGCGATGAATTCCACCTCGCGGATGCCGCCGGGTCCCAGCTTGATGTTCTGCGCCATATCGCGGCGTGCCACCTCGCGCCGGATTTGGGCGTGCAGCTCGCGCATCGCGCCATAGGCACCATAATCCAGATACTTGCGGTAGACGAAAGGGCGCACCAGCTCGGACAGCGCGCTGGCGTCTCCCGAGAGCGCCCGCGCCTTGATCCATGCATAGCGTTCCCACTCGCGCCCTTGGGTCAGCAGATAGTTTTCCAGCGCGGCAAAGCTCATCACCAAGGGGCCGGAGTCACCGTAGGGGCGCAAGCGCATATCGACGCGAAACACCAGCCCGTCGGAGCCCGGTTCGCTGATGATGCGGATCAGCTGTTTGCCCAGGCGGGTAAAATACTCGTGATTGGACAGGCTGCGGGCGCCATTGGTGTCGCCGTCTTCGGGGTAGATAAAGATCAGGTCGATATCGGACGAGACATTCAGTTCATGTCCGCCCAGTTTGCCCATGGCGATGACGATCAGCTCCTGTACCGCACCGGACTCCTCGCCAATGGGGTCGCCAAATGGCGACAGTGCCTGGCGGGCGGCAATCAGGCCGCGCTGAACAGCGAACTCTGCCAACTGGCTGATGGTGGAAACCACCTCTTCCAGCGAGGCGAGCCCTGCCAGGTCGCGGGTAATCAGTCGCGCCATCACCGCCTGGCGCAAATGGCGCAACACCGGCATCAGTGTTTCCGGATCGCCTAGGTTGTCCCAGTCGGCAAATGCCTGTATCTGGGCCAGCTCGAAGGGGTGGTGCTGATGTGCAACAAGCTCGTCCAGCCTTTCCGGTCTAGCCTGAAGCAGGCGGTCCAGATAAAAGCTGAAAGACCGTGCATAGGGTACGGCAGTAACTGGCATAATACGGTTCCCAGGCGATGACAAGATCGTGAAAGATAATTCTACCCTCCCCAAGCCGGTTACAGGCAAACACTGGTGCGCCCGGCTAGGCCGCTTGCCGGTCAAAAAAATCATGGTGTGGAGCGCGCGTGCGCTGGGCATCATGCTGGCGCTATGGTTGTCGGCGCTCTTGCTGCTGGTGCTGGTCTGGCAATTCTGGCTGAAACCCAGCCTGCCGCAGGTTCGCGACTACCTGACGACCGAGGCCTCTAGGCTGATCGGGCGCGAGGTGTCGGTGCGTGCGCTGTCTACGCACTGGGACTATCTGCTGCCCACTGTGACGCTCAGCGGATTTGCCATCAGCAACCCCGGCGGCAAGGCGCTGAGCCTGCATGAAATCACGCTGACACCGGCCTGGTCATCACTGTGGACCCTGTCGCCCCAGTTTTCCCGTATTGCCTTGTCGGGGCTGGATTTAAGCCTGATACGCGAAACGGACGGGCGCATCGTGCTCAACGGCTTCGATCTGTCGCAAGGCAGCGGCCAGTCGGATGGACTGCTAGTCAACTGGCTGATCGCGCAAGATGCGATTACGGTGACTCAGGCGCGCCTGCGCTGGCAGGACGATCTGGTCGATGCGCTGCCATTGCTGATTACCGACGCCAGCCTTGAGCTGACCCGCGGTTTGCTCGGCCACAAGCTGGCATTGAACGGCAAGCCTGACGGACGTTATCTGGGTGGTTTTCGTTTGAATGCTGCCTGGCGTGGGGACGATATCAATGCTTGGCAGCAGTGGCAGGGCAAGGTCTCGGTGCTGGCGCGCGATGGCGCTTTTGCATGGTGGGAGCGTTACGCGCCTAAAACGGCGCTCTTGCCCAAGGGTAAGGCCAACTTCAAAGCCGAGCTGGCTTTTTCTGATGGCCATATCGACAGCCTGATCGCCGAAGGGCAGGTCGAGCAGGCGGCATTGGCCGAGCACGCGGCAACGCCGCTGGCTTTGCCGCGCATCGCCGGGCGCTTGAATTACCAGCGCGAAGGTAAACATGGTAACCGCCTGATTGCTGACCAGCTCTTTTTACAGACGCAAACCGGCGAGCTGTTCAACAATAGCCGTATCGAGGCGGACTGGTCGGATCAGGGCGGTGGCAAGCTGACCGCTTCCCAGCTTGATCTGGCACCCTTGATTCCGATTTTGATCGCCAGTGGCTGGCTGCCGGAGCAGCCTTGGCGCGCGGCCGGCCTGGAAGGGCGGGTGAGCCGTGTATCGGCCAGCTGGCAAGGGGCACTGAAAAAACCGGCGGCTTATCAGTTGTCCGGCCAGTTCGATGATCTGGGGTGGCAGACTTTTGGTGCTTTCCCCGGTGTGGCCGGCGGTTTTTCCGGACGTATTGCATTAAATCAGGTCGGAGGGCAGCTTGAGCTGGCCGGCAAGGGCGTCAATATTGATGCTCCCGAGCTCTTTAGCTATCCGTGGCAACTCAAGCAGGCCGGCGGCAAGCTGACATGGGCAAGGGTGGCAACAGGGGGCTGGTTGCTGAGTTTGCCGGGCTTTGAGGTGACGACCGAAGACTTCTCCGGGCAAGTCGCGGGGACGCTGGCCATCCGGCCGGATGGCGCATTACTGTCCGATCTGAGCGCGCAACTGGGCGAGGTGCCGCTTGCGAAGGTGGTGCGTTACCTGCCCGACAGTCTGGGCAAGGAGACCTTGCGCTGGTTACAAGCCGGGCTCGGTGGCGGTAGCGGGCACGACGTTAAAGCCACACTCAAGGGCGATCTCAAGGCCTTTCCTTTTCCGGAAGGCAAGGGCGGCAGCTTTGATCTGACCGCCAGGCTTGCCCGGGGCGTCTTACTTTTCGCGCCCGACTGGCCGGCGATTTCCGCCATCAACGGCCGGCTGGTGTTGAAAAATGACGGAGTGCGGATCGAGGCCGACGATGCCTTGACGCAAGGCGCCATGCTGTCGCAGGTTAAAGTCGAACTCAGGGATCTTTTTTACCAGCCCGCCGTCGTCGAGATAGAAGGGCAAGTGCGTGCGCCGCTGCAGACGATGCTGGACTACACCAAGGCCAGCCCGGTCAATGGCTGGCTGGATGGCTTTCTTGCCCAAATCGAGGCTTCCGGCGCGGCCGGTCTGGGGCTGAAAATCAGCTTGCCGCTGGATACGCCCGATAAAACCCGGGTCGACGGCAGGCTGGGGCTGCGAGGCAACCCGCTGCGCTTTACTGACTTGCCCGTGCCGCCGCTGGATGCGGTGAGCGGTACGCTGGCCTTTAACGAACAGGGCGTGTCCACGCCCGGCTTGGCGCTGTCGGTACTTGGCCAGCCCATGCGCTTGCGCGCAGACACGACAGCACAAGGCTTGTCGCGTTTCATGCTGGACGGGAATGCCGACATGCACCGCGTATTGGCATTTTATCTGCCGGCACTGTCACCCTTTGCCTTGGGCGTGTCGCCCTTGGATATTGTTTTTAGCCTGCAAGACGGCCAATTCAAGGGCTTGCAGGCCGATAGCACGCTGGTCGGAACTTCTATACAGGCACCGGCGCCGGCGCATAAAACGGCGCTGGAACGCTGGCCATTCACGCTGGCGGTGCCCGCCATCCTGCCCAATCAAGGCGCACGCATAGACTGGCGGATACAAGGGCATGCCGCAGGGCGTGTGCAACTGACAGCGGATGGCGATTTGCAGGCAGCCAGTATCGGCGTAGGCACGCCGCTGCCGGCCCCGCCTGCGTATGGTGTGGCGCTGGCCGTCGCGGCAGCGCAACTGGATGCCGACTCGTGGCTGGCGGCGTTGACGGCACCGGCTTCGGTCAAGGGGGTGTCCGGACTACCGCCATGGCCATTCAGTTTTGCATTGCAAACACCACAACTGACCTTGTCCGGACGCGACTGGGGGCTAACAGACCTTAACGGACGCGTTGACAGGCAAGGCGTGAGCGGCAAAGTGCAAAACCCATATTTTGCCGGGCGTATGCAGTATCCGTTTGCCGCGCAGGCGCTGACAGCGAGGCTGGACTATCTGAAGTTTCCGCTACCGGAAGCGACTGCAGCGGGCGGTTTGCCGTCTTCTTCCCCGTCACCGAAGATGCCGGCTACCCATGCGCTACGGATAGCCTTTGAGGCGGATGCAGTCTATTACCGCGCCCTGAATCTGGGGAAACTGCAAGCCATGCTGCAGCATGGCAGCGGGCTATGGCAACTGGACAAGGTGGTGCTCTCCTCCGTTGACGGTGTTTTTAACATCAGCGGACTGGATGCGGTTGATGGCGGTCGCACCGCGATACGGCTGGCTTTCGAGTCCGGTAATCTGGGTGCCTTGCTGACCCGCTTTGGCTATCCAGGTGCAGTACTGGGCGGTAGTGGCAGCCTCGCAGGTGCCTTGTCATGGCCGGGTGAACTCACGCAATTTGATGCGGAAAATATTTCCGGCTCGCTGAGTCTGGACGTACGTGACGGGCGCTTTTCCCAATTCGACTCGCAAGCGGCACGCCTGCTCAGCGTTCTGTCGCTGCAGTCGGTCCGGCGCTTGTTGCGACTGGATTTTGCTTCCGTTTTCGACAAGGGTTTCGCTTTCGACCATATCAAGGGGGACGTGGCGGTGATCAATGGCATCTTTCAGAGTAACGGTATTCAGCTAGACAGCACTGCCGCCAAGGTGCTGATGAGCGGACAGGTCAGCCTGCCTGCCGACACGCAATCGCTGGATATTACCGTCACCCCCAAGCTGTCGCAGGGCGTCGCCTTGGCCGCCGGCGCGGCGCTGCTCAATCCGGTGGCGGGTCTGGCGACACTGGCCGCCGAGACCGTGTTTGGTAACCCGTTTGGGCGCCTGTTTTCATTTGGCTACCATGTCAGCGGTAGCCTGAGCGATCCGCAGGTCAAGCGTGTCGAATCGCCGTTAAGCTATCCGGCCGGAAAAAAACCGGCCGCCCCCACTTTGTAAGCGACTTACAGGATGACAATCTTGCAAAAATTTCGTGCAGCCGCTGTGCAAATGGTCTCCGGGACTTCGGTGGCCGATAATCTTGATAGGGCTCGCCACTGGGTTGCCGCAGCCGCAGCGGCCGGTGCCGCACTCGTGGTCTTGCCCGAGTATTTTTGCCTGATGGGACAAAGTGACCGCGACAAGCTGGCCTTGGCCGAAGCGCCGGGCGAGGGGCGCTTGCAGGCGGATTTATCTGCCATGGCGCGTGAAAACGGCGTCTGGCTGGTGGCAGGGACGATACCGCTGCAATGTCCTGAGCCAGGTAAGGTCTACAACAGCTGCCTTCTGTTCGACCCGCAAGGCAAAGAATATGCCCGCTACGACAAGATCCATTTGTTCGGTTTTTCGGGGCTGGGCGAACGCTATGCCGAGGCCGACACCATCCTGCCGGGTACAGAGCCGCTGAAAGTGATGACGCCGCTTGCCGACTTGGCTGTCGGGATCTGTTACGATTTGCGTTTCCCCGAACAATTCAGGGCGCTGACGCCGTTTGATGTACTGCTGCTGCCGGCCGCGTTTACTGCAATTACCGGAGAGGCGCATTGGGAGACGCTGCTGCGGGCCCGCGCCATAGAAAACCAGTGTTACCTGATTGCATCCGCACAGGGCGGCCTGCATGAGAATGGCCGCCGCACTCATGGCCATTCGATGATTATCGACCCATGGGGCCGTATCCTGGACCAACTGCCCGAGGGCGAAGGTCTGGTACTGGCCCAAATAGATCCGACCCTGATCCAGTCGGTGCGTAGCCGCTTGCCGGCATTGACGCACCGTACCTTAGCCTGAGAACCCTAATATATGAATCAAGATACCTATCAGGCAGCCGATACGCTGCTGCTCTCCCCCGGCGGCATCAGCGAAAACATACTCGATGCGACTTTCGGGCGCTTGCAAGGGCATGGCGTCGACTATGCCGATCTTTATTTCCAGTACACCCGCAACGAGGCCTGGAGTCTAGAGGAGGGTATCGTTAAGGCCGGCAGCTTCAGTATCGATCAGGGCGTGGGAGTGCGTGCCGTTTCCGGAGAAAAGACCGCCTTTGCCTATTCCGATGAAATCAGCGCCAGTGCGCTGGCACGCGCAGCCGATACCGTACGTGCCATCGGCAGTAACGGTGGTGATATCCGCGTCGGTGCCGCCCGCCCGGTCTCCGGCGCCGCGCTGTACCCGGCGATTGACCCGTGCCATAGCCTGGAGGCGGCGGCCAAGGTTGAGCTATTGCATCGTATCGAACGTATCGCCCGCGCCCGCGATAGCCGCATCATTCAGGTGATGGCCAGTGTCGCATCCGAATATGATGTGGTGTATATCGCCCGCGCCGACGGCATACGCGCCGCCGATGTGCGCCCGCTGTCGCGGGTATCGGTGATGGTCATCGTCGAGGAAAACGGACGGCGCGAGCAGGCCGGTGCAGGCGGCGGCGGTCGCTTTGATTTGTCTTACTTTACTGATGATGTCGTCACCGGCTATGTCGAGCGTGCGGTGAAGGAAGCCACCACCAATCTTAGGGCGCAAGCGGCACCGGCAGGCCAGATGACGGTGGTGCTGGCTGCGGGCTGGCCCGGCGTGCTGTTGCACGAGGCCATCGGCCATGGTCTGGAGGGCGACTTCAACCGCAAAGGCACCAGCGCCTTTGCCGGCCGTATCGGCGAGCGCGTGGCTGCGCCTGGCGTCACCATTGTCGATGACGGCACCTTGCAAGGACGGCGCGGCTCGCTCAGCGTGGATGACGAAGGCCAGCCTAGCCAGTGTACGGTGCTGATCGAAGACGGCATTCTCAAGGGTTATATGCAGGACGCGATGAATGCGCGCCTGATGGGGGCGGCCGCAACCGGCAACGGCCGGCGCGAGTCTTATGCCAGTATTCCGATGCCGCGCATGACCAATACTTATATGCACGCCGGCGGGCACGACCCCGAAGAGATTATCGCCTCGGTCAAGGACGGCCTGTATGCGGTGAACTTCGGAGGCGGCCAGGTCGACATCACCAGCGGCAAGTTCGTATTCTCGGCGTCCGAAGCGTGGAAAATTGAAAACGGCAAGCTGGTTTATCCGGTCAAGGGCGCGACCCTGATCGGCAGCGGGCCTGATGTGCTGACCCAGGTCAGCATGATAGGCAATGATATGGCGCTGGACTCCGGTGTTGGCGTGTGCGGCAAGGAAGGCCAGAGCGTACCGGTCGGCGTAGGCCAGCCCACTTTGCGCATCGATGGCGGGCTGACCATAGGCGGCACCGGCAGCTGATTCTCCGCGCCCGCCGTCGTATCCGGCCCCATCATCAGTGCGGTGATGATGGGGCCGGTTTGTTGATTGTGGTGCCTTTGCCTATTTAATCAGGCCGTCTGTGGTGAAGGGATAGGGAAGGCCTGATCATAGCTCCAGTTGTAAACGAAGGTATAAACCAGATAAAACGCCACAAAACCAAGATTGAGCGCCAGAGCGGTTTGCATGCTGAGCCCCAGCCACCAAGCCATCACGGGCAGGGTCAAGACCATAAGTCCCCCTTCAAAACCAAAGGCATGCAATACCCGCTGCATCAGGTTCTTGTAGGTGTGGCCCTGCAACTTGAGCAGCAGTTTGTCTACGCCAAGGTTGTAGGCATAGTTCCAGACAGCCGCCAATAGCGAGAAGAACAGTGCCATTGGCCCCATATGGGTGAGGCTGATCCCGGTGATCCAGCTTGCCAGCGGAGATGCAATGAGCAGGCCAATCACTTCAAAGCCGATTGTGTGGCGCAGGCGGTCACGGGTATTGCGCATGGTCAGTTTTCCTTTCGCTATTAGCGTGTTTATGGCGGCCAATATACCGTCTGTTTCCGATGGTTTCATCTTGGTTTCTATCGTTAAAATAGATGGATTAACGCACGCCCCGGAGATGACAGGAGTAAAAGGATGAATCCCTCGCTGGAACAATTCAGGGCACTACTGGCAGCAGCAGAGACCGGCTCGTTTTCGGCGGCAGCCCGCAAGCTGGGCAAGGCGCAGTCGGTCGTGAGTACTGCCATTGCCAATCTGGAGATAGATCTGGGCCTTGAATTATTCGACCGTACCGGCCGTTACCCGCAGTTGACCATCGCAGGCGCGCGCATGGTGCGGGAGGCTGGAATCTTGCTGGCCCAAAGCGAGCGTTTACAGGCGATTGCCGGGGAGCTGGCTGCGGGCGTGGAGTCACGCCTGACCCTGGCCATTGATGATGACGCCCATCTGCCCTGGCTAGCGCCCCTGCTGGAGGCATTTGCCACCCGCTATCCGACAGTCGAGCTGGAGTTGCTTTTTCCGCTGATGGAAGACCTCACCGAAATGCTGGTCACGGGTCGCGCCCAGCTCGGTATTAGTTATCAGAAAGTCGAGCCGCAGCGAGAGATTGTCGCCTGCAGTTTGGACAGGGTCATGATGCCGCTGGTGGTATCCCCTGATCACCCGCTGGCTCACCAGGCGGAACTGAATGAGAGCGATCTGCAAGGGGCAAGGCAGCTGATGGCTACCGGGCGGCGGGAAGGCACCGAGCGTCAGCGTTTTCGGCTGGCTGCACAAGTCTGGTGGGTTGAGGGCGATCTTGCGGTGTTGGAATTGGTCAAGCGAGGGCTAGGCTGGGCGGCGATTCCGGATTTTTTGCTGCATCAGCCGCTGGCACGTCAGGAAGTCATCGTGCTGAAGCCGGATTTCATTCCGCTCCAGACGCTGGCGCTCGAGTTGCAGTGGCATCGTGCGCATCCGCTTGGGCAGGCAGGGTGCTGGCTAAAAGAGGCATTGCTCGCGCGGGCGCCGCCTTAAGTTGTCTGCCGACAGGCCGGTTCAGTCGATTGGATTGCAATTGATCAACTAGTCGCGTGCCTGTTGGGTAGTGATTGCTATAATATTGCGCCTTGGCCTGCCGCCTTT
>NZ_JBOFOO010000130.1:0-3241 GCF_051659485.1 Craterilacuibacter sp.
CGTTTCCAATCTTCTTGCAGTGCGAGTGTTTGGCATCGCCAAGCACTCACACCTATCGGTTGTTCGTGTTGTTAAAGAGCAGTGCCGATCCGCTTGTTTCGTTTGCGGCGTCAGCTGAGGAGGCGAAATATACGCACTAGCGGCAGAGGCGTCAACACTTTTCTTAAAAATACGTATAAAAGCGCCTGAATTAACAAAAGCCGCGATATGCGGCTTTTGTCTCCATCTCCAAATGATCAACTTTCACTCGACGGGGGCGTACGTCGACGGCGACTACGAGGCGCCACAACGGGAGCCGCCGGCACCTCAGCAACAGGTGCGGGCACAACAGCAGGCGCGATCACTTTCTCGACTACGGGCTTCGGCTTACGGCTGCGAGGCTTGGGCTTAGCTGGCGCTACAGGAGTAGCCGGTGAAACCGGCGTAACGGCTGGCGTCAGCTTCACTGTCACACCAGCATGACGGCTCGCGCCGTGATCACGGACTGGAGCGGCCTTTTTGGCGACAGGCTTAGCCACAGGCAAGTCTGGCTCGACTTGCGGCACAATAGTTGCGGCAGAAACTGGCATTTCCGCTGCATCACTAGCGATGACCGCAGCTTGCTCCGGCTTGGCTCTTTCCGTGCCGCCATGACGGGAAGACCCGCCTCGACGGCGACGCGGCTTGGCCGACTCAACGGGCACGACATCAGGTACATCACGCACCAGTGCAAAATCTACCTGCGAACTCTCGAGATCCGCCCGCACAACCCGTACCGTAATCGGATCGCCCAAGCGGTACTGCACACCACTTTTCTCGCCAACGATAGATTGCAGTTCCTTGCGGAAATGGAAATAGTCCTTACCCAGCTCGGAGATATGCACCAAGCCCTCTACATGCACGCCATCCAGCATCACGAAGACGCCAAAACTGGTGACAGCCGCAATCTTGCCGGTAAAAACCTCACCGACCTTGTCGCGCATATAGTAGGCCTTGAGCCAGGACTCGACATCGCGACTGGCTTCATCGGCACGCCGCTCGGCCATGGAGCAATGCACACCCAGTTGCGCCCACTTAAGCGCCGGCTTGTACTTGCTACCCGCCAACGCAGCCTTAATGGCGCGGTGCACCAGCAAGTCCGGGTAACGGCGGATAGGCGAAGTAAAGTGTGCATACGCAGGATAAGCCAGGCCAAAATGGCCTTTATTATCCGGACTGTAAACAGCCTGCTGCATAGAGCGCAGCAACATGGTTTCCAGCACCTCGGAGTCCGGGCGCGTCTGAATTTTATGGGCAAGCTCGGCATAGTCCATGGTCGTCGGCTTATCGCCACCGTCCAGCGACAAGCCCACCACCGCCAGGAAGGCGCGCAGATTGGTCAGTTTTTCCGGTGTCGGCCCCTCATGTACACGGAACAGGCACTTTTGCCCACTTTCCTGCAGAAACTCGGCAGCACAGACGTTAGCCGCCAGCATGCACTCTTCAATCAGGCGATGGGCATCGTTACGCACCACCGGCACGATGTCGTCTATCTTGCACGACTCATTGAACAGCATTTGCGTTTCTATCGTATCAAACTCGATTGCACCACGCTTCCCACGCCGCGCCAGCAATACCTTGAATAGCGCATGCAAGGTGCGCACCTGCGCCAAGCGGGGATGATCGCTCCCGTTTTGCAGCCAATCCCATACTTGATTGTAAGTCAGGCGGGCATGCGAGCGAATTACAGCGGGGTAAAAACGGTAGGACTTAACCTTACCCTTGGCCCCCAGCTGCATATCACACACCATGCACATACGCTCCACATCCGGATTAAGCGAGCAGATACCGTTGGAAAGCGCTTCTGGCAGCATCGGGATGACCCGGCGCGGGAAATACACCGAGGTACTGCGCTTGAATGCTTCCTGATCCAAGGCATCATCCGGCTGTACATAATGGCTCACGTCGGCAATGGCCACGATCAGCCGATAACCCTTGCCGGACTTCTCGGCATAAACAGCATCATCAAAGTCGCGCGCCGTTTCACCATCAATAGTAACCAAAGGCAGGTCGCGCAGATCTTCCCGCCCCGGCACCAGATCTTTCCTGCGCACTTTATTTGGGGTCGTCTTGGCTTGCGCCAGGGCTGCATCACCAAAGATATGCGGCAAGTCATGCTTTCTGAGCGCAATTTCGATTTCCATACCCGGATCGGCATAGTTACCCAGTATTTCTTTCACTCGGGCAATCGGTGCACGATGGCCTTGCGGATACTCGGTAATCTCCAGCACCACAACCTGCCCATGCACGGCACTACCTTCGCCACCGGGCTCGATCATAATATCCAGCCGGATGCGCTTATCTTCGGCACGTGCACTCCAGACGCCACGCTCAAGAAAAACGCGAGCCACCAACGTCTTTATCGCATGCTCAAGCACCTCGACAACACGCCCCTCGCGCCGACCACGACGGTCAGGCGTACCGGGCTGCACCATCACGATATCGCCTTGCATGACCTTGTGCATTTCACGCTCGCCAAGAAAGAGGTCGCCCCCCTCCCCATCAAACGGCACGGCAAAACCGTAACCATCACGATGGCCGGAGATTTTGCATTTAACCAAATCCAGCTTTTGTGCCACGCACACGGCACCGGTGCGGTTGATTACCACCTCGCCATTGCGCTCCATGGCAAATAGGCGACGTTCAAAAAAAGGTGTTTCTTCATCAGTAATAGCCAAGAGACTCACTAACTCGGCTGGAAACATGGGAACACCTTGCCCCGCCAAAATCTGCAGAATAAATTCGCGGCTGGGTAAAGGCTTGTCGTATTTGACTTTTTCACGCTCCAAATGGGGATCTTGCAAGCGGAGCGGAATACTTTTTTGCTTTTTTTGCGGGGCAGGCATTGACTTCCTCGGCTAGGTCAATATAATTCGCACTTCGTTACAGCAATGTAGCGTAGATCATACAGTAAAGCGATGCCCAGGTGGCGGAATTGGTAGACGCACTAGGTTCAGGTCCTAGCGCTCGCAAGAGTGTGGAAGTTCGAGTCTTCTCTTGGGCACCAGTCGCTTTATTTAACTGATTCATTATCAGTTTGCAGTATGGACAATTTGGCAGGCCCAGGTGGCGGAATTGGTAGACGCACTAGGTTCAGGTCCTAGCGCCCGCAAGGGTGTGGAAGTTCGAGTCTTCTCTTGGGCACCAGTCGCTTTATCAGGCTGATTTATCAGTTTGCAGTATGAACAATTTGGCAGGCCCAGGTGGCGGAATTGGTAGACGC
>NZ_JBOFOO010000131.1:0-6331 GCF_051659485.1 Craterilacuibacter sp.
GGCTTGCGACTTGGCCGATAAAGCCTTGCAACAGGCCAGAGAGGCCGGCCATCAGGCTGATGCACAGCACTCGAAGCAGCTGCAGCAACTGGCGCTGGCGCAGCAAGAGACAGAGGGGCTGGCGATGCGCCTGGCGGATGCGCAAGCCGGATGTGAGCGTCTGCAGGCCGAGCTTGGCCGGCAGCAGCAGGCGCTGACAGCTGCGCTGGCGGTATTGGGTTATGCCGTGCCGGATGAGACTGAGCGCTGGCTTGCCGCACGCGTGCTCGATTGGCAGCATTGGCAGCAAGGGCAGAAGCAGCTTGATGCTTTGCGCTTGGCGCACGAGCAGCAGCAAAGCCTGGTGGTGAATGCACGCCAGTATGCGGATGAGCGGCAGCAGCATGCACGGGCGCTGGGGGTCGGCTGTGCCGCGAATGTGGTGCTGGCCGATGTGGCGGCGGCGCTGACCTCGTGCATGGCATCGATGGATGCTGTGGCACATGCCTTGGCTACGCTTTTCGGGCAGCAAGGGCAGCTAGCGGTCGATGCCGCACGGCAGCATACTGTGCTGGATACGGCGGCTAAAAGCTGGCTGGCGGCATTGGCGGGCAGTGTCTTTGCCGATGCGGCGGGCTTTCTTGCCGCCTTATTACCGCCGGACGAGCGCCAGCGCCTGCTGGCGCTGCGTGAGCAGCTGGCCAAGGACCACTTACAGGCCACCGCCTTGCTGAAAAGTGCGCAGCATGCGCGCACGGCACTGGAGGCGGCCCCGCTTGGGGTGCTGGCGCTGGAGGCGCTGGAGGCACAGCTCGCGACCCTGCTGCAGGCCAGGCAGGATTTGGCGCTGCAGCAAGGCGGCATCTCCGTGCGCTTGGCGGAAGATGCTGCGCGCAGGCAAAAACAGCAGGCGCTATTGCGCCAGATCGATGTGCAGGCCGCCGATGTCGAGCTGTGGCAGCGTCTGGATGGCTTGATCGGTTCGGCCAGAGGCGACAAATTCCGCAAATTTGCCCAAGGGCTGACGCTGGATCATCTGGTTTATCTTGCCAATCGACAACTGCAGCGCCTGCATGGCCGTTATCTATTGCAGCGCAAGGATGCGGGTGAACTCGAGCTGGAAATTGTCGACAGCTGGCAAGGCGATGCGGCGCGCGATACGCGCACCTTGTCCGGTGGCGAGAGCTTTCTGGTGAGCTTGGCATTGGCGCTGGCTTTGTCCGATCTGGTGAGCCACAAGACCTCCATAGACTCGCTATTTCTGGATGAGGGCTTCGGTACGCTGGATGCCGAAACGCTGGAGCTGGCGCTGGATGCGCTGGATAGCCTGAATGCTTCGGGCAAGATGATAGGCGTGATCAGTCATGTGGATGCGATGAAGGAACGCATTCTCTTGCAGATACGGGTGCAAAAAGCGGTAGGGATCGGGTTTTCCGAGATCCGTATCGTGCCTTAAAGCATGCGCAGCTTGCCGTCTACGCTGATCAGCGCATCCAGCCGTATCCGGCTGCCATCGTCCAGCAGGATGAATTCCTGCTGCTCGCTGGTTACGATGTCGGTAATCCGCTGCTGAAGCTGCTGCCGGCTACCGTCTGTGCCCAGATAGACTATATGGCAGATTTTCTTTTGTAGTGCCAGCCACTCCAGTTCGCTGTGATAGTCGCAGCTGATGGGGGTGTAGGGTTGCGCGGGCATGCTGTTTTTCCTGCACTATACAAAAAATACGGTTGAGGGCATGGGTGCCATCAACCGTGTGTGCTTACTGTGTACTGCAGGCATTGCCTTGCGGGCACGCCAGCCAGATCAGGCTGGCCATGCGCCCGGTGACACCGTCGCGGCGGTAAGAATAAAAGCGGGCCCGGTCGATAACGGTGCAGAAGTCGCCGCCATATACCGCCGTCACGCCGCACTCGGCCAGACGCTGGCGCGCCAGCAGGTAAATGTCGGCAAGAAACTTGCCGTCGCCTATGGCCTGAAATCCGGCCTCGGCCTCGCTGTTGTGCGCCATGAATACACTGCGGACTTCGCCGCCGACTTCGAAGGCGTCCGGTCCGATGGCCGGCCCCATCCATGCCATGATTTCTTCCGGTGCCACAGCCATGGCGGCAACAGTGGCTTCCAGTACCCCGTCGGCCAGTCCGCGCCAGCCGGCATGTGCCGAGGCGACCACGGTGCCGGCACGGTCACAGAACAGAACCGGCAGGCAGTCGGCAGTCATGACTACGCTGGCCTTGCCGCATTGATGGGCGACGCTGGCATCAGCCTCGGGCGGGTTTTCTTCCAGCGTCGCGACATCCACCACGCGGGTGCCATGTACCTGATTGAGCCATGCCGGTTCGCAGGGTACGAAGCGGCGCAGGATTTCGCGGTTTTCCGCGATATGTTCGGGCGAGTCGCCGACATGGGCTGCCAGATTGAAGCTGGTGTAAGGCGCTTCGCTGACGCCGCCGGAGCGGGTGGTGATCAGCGTGCGCACATGCGCCGGTGCCGGCCAGTCAGCGCTAAGCCAGTCAGTCGCGTACATACATCACCTCGACGCCATCATCGCCTTCTTCATCCCATTCCTCGTCGAAGTCGTCTTCGTTTTCGCTCAGATTGGCAAGCATCAGCTCATGGGCTTCGCCGCGCATAATGGCCAGCAAGGCGCGCATATCATCCGGAATGCGCGCGGTCCAGGTCTTGGTTTCGCCGGTAGCGGGGTGCTGCAGGCTCAGGCGGAAGGCATGCAAAGCCTGGCGTGCCAGTCCTTTGACCGCACGGGCGACATCTTCACCCATTTTGTGGCGCGGATTGCCGTACACCAGATCGCCGGCCAGCGGATGCTGGGCTTCACGCATATGGACGCGGATCTGGTGGGTGCGTCCGGTTTCCAGGCGGCACTCGATGTAGCTGTGGTCGGCAAAACGCTCCAGTACTCGTACATGGGTGATGGCCTGTTTACCGCCAAATTTCACGCAGGCCATTTTCAGGCGGTTGTGCGGGTCGCGGCCGACATTGCTGTTGATGGTGCCGTCAAACGGCACCACACCATCGGCGACCGCGCGATAGAGGCGCTTGACGGTACGGGCCTGCATCTGGCGTACCAGATTGGTTTGGGCAGCCAGCGTCTTGGCGACCACCATCAGGCCGCTGGTGTCCTTGTCCAGACGGTGCACGATGCCGGCACGCGGGACTTGGGCAATGCCTGGGATATGGAACAAGAGGGCGTTAAGCAATGTGCCGGACCAGTTGCCCGAAGCCGGGTGTACCACCATGCCTGCCGGCTTATTGACCACCAGGATATGGTCATCCTGATAAATAATGTTCAGCGGAATATCTTCCGGCAGGTAGGCACGGTTTTCCGGCGTTTCGACCGGTTCGACCGAGAGGACTTCGTCGCCCATGACTTTGGTTTTACCTGCAACGACGGCGCCGTTGAGGGTGACGTGGCCGTCTTTGATCCATTGGGTCAGACGGCTACGCGAGTGCTCCGGCATCAGCTTGGCGATGGCGCTATCCAGCCTCTCGCCAGCCAGCGAGAGTGGAATGTTCAGGATGCGTGGTGCCAACATCTCGTTTTCTTCTGAGATGTCGTTATAATCGTCGGCATCGAAATAAGGATTGGTCATGAAAAGATATCTTGCTGCGATGTTGGTGGTTGCGGGCCTCGCCGGTTGCGCTTCAACTAGCGAGCCTAACGATGAAACGCGTGGCTGGACGGTCGAAAAGATCTATGGCGAGGCGAAAGATGAGCTTAGTAGCGGCAATTATACGCGCGCTATCAAACTCTATGAAACTTTACAAGCACGATACCCTTATGGCCGCTATGCACAGCAGGCACTAATGGATCAGGCTTACACCCATTACAAGGATGCAGAACCCGAGTTGGCCATCGCTTCGGCCAATCGTTTTATCCGTCTGTATCCGGCGCATCCCAACCTGGATTACATGTACTACCTGAAGGGGCTGGTCTACTACAACGACGATAGCACGTCGCTGGCGAAGTGGACGGGGCAGGATATGAGCGAGCGCGATCCCAAGGCCGCCAGCGAAGCCTTTAATGCCTTTCGCGATCTGACTGCCCGCTTCCCCGAGAGTTCGTACAGCAAGGACGCCGCAGAAAAAATGCAGCGCTTGGTCGATGCTTTGGGCGGTCACCAGATGCATGTGGCGCGTTACTACATGAAGCGTGGTGCTTGGCTGGCAGCGGCCAATCGTGCGCAGGATGTGGTACGTGAATACAACAATACCGCCTACCGTGAAGAGGCTCTGGCGATTATGGTGGCGGCTTACGAGCAGCTGCAAATGAAGCCGCTATCCGATGATGCCCGCCGTGTGCTGGCACTCAACTATCCGCAGAGCACCTACCTGAAGAACCCATGGCAGGTGAAGGATACTTCGTGGTGGAAGTTCTGGTAAGCACAACTTGCCAGCCTTTAAGTTCTAAATAGCAATCAGAGCCGCTTTGCGGCTTTTCTTGCAATGACGGGAAGCCCAGCATGAAAGCCATGATTATCCGCCAGACTGGCACGCCTGATGTTTTTGAACTGGCCGAGTTGCCCGTGCCCGAACCGCGTGCCGGACAGGTGCGTATCCGGGTGATGGCCAGCGCCGTCAATCCCATCGATTGCAAGATACGCTCGGGCGCTGTGCCGCTGGTGCCGGCTTATCCTGCCGTATTGCAAGGCGATATGGCCGGCGTAGTCGATGCGCTGGGGCCGGGTGTCACCGATTTTGCAGTGGGGGACGCCGTGTTCGGCTTTATCGGTGGGCTCAAGTCACATCAGGGAGCCTTGGCTGAATATGCCTTGGCTGATGTGCGCCTGCTGGCACTCAAACCCGGTGCGCTTGATTTCGCGGCGGCGGCGGCGCTGCCGGTGGTGGGCATGACGGCATGGGAAGGCTTGATCGAGCGTGCCTGCATCGAACCGGGGCAAACCGTGCTGGTGCAGGGTGGGGCAGGCGGCGTCGGTCATGTTGCGGTACAACTGGCACATGCTGCCGGTTGCCGGGTGGTGGCCACAGTGTCGGGCAAGGATAAGGGCAAGCTTGCGCGGCAACTGGGTGCGGACGAGATTGTCTATTACCGCGATGAGACGGTGGCCGATTATGTGGCGCGCCTGACTGGCGGGCGCGGCTTCGATGTGGTGTTCGATAGCGTGGGCGGCGCCTCGCTGGATGCCTCCTTGCAGGCTGCCGCCGTCGGCGGAAAAGTGGTGGCGATTGCCGCCCGCTCGACCCACGATCTGTCACCCATGCACGGCAAGGGCCTGGATCTGGCGGTGGTGTTTTCGCTGTCGCCCTTTGTGCATGGCTCGGGTTTTGAGCGTATCGGCCAGCGCCTGCGTAAGCTGGCAAGCCTGGTTGAGGCCGGCAAGTTGCGAGTCGTGCTGGACCCGCATGTGTTTACGCTACAGGCGGTAGGGGCTGCACATGCACTGATCGAGTCGGGTGGTGCGCATGGCAAGGTCGTGGTGCGGGTCGCCGGTTAAGTTTGACGCAGATGAGAGAAAGGACGCCGGCATGTTTTTGCGGCGCCCTTTTTGCGTCCTGTGCCGTCGGGTTAAATGGCTTCTTCGTTGATTTCACCAGTACGTATGCGCACCACTTGCTCGACGGTGGTGACAAAAATCTTGCCGTCGCCGATTTTGCCGGTACGGGCGATGGCGACGATGGACTCGATGGCACGGTCGACCAGGTCGTCGGGGAGCACGACTTCGATTTTGACCTTGGGCAGAAAGTCGACCACATATTCGGCACCGCGATACAGTTCGGTGTGGCCTTTCTGACGCCCGAAACCCTTGACCTCGGTAACGGTCAGGCCGTTAATTCCGATTTCAGACAGGGCTTCGCGAACTTCGTCCAGTTTGAATGGCTTGATGATGGCCTCTATTTTTTTCATGCGATCTCCGTATTGAAGCATGGTGGTGCAGGGTAATTATTGCTTATCAAGAACATATTGTGCGCTCAGACACGACCATGTCTTATAAAAAAAACCATTATCCTGTATTATTATGCGCTTCCCTGATATTTGTCGCGGGTGTCGAATGTCCTATCTATTCAAGCTGCGGGGCGGTGCTGCCCTATCTTCTTTCCGCCTGGAAAAACTCCTTGACGCAGCCCTGGATGCCGGTTTGCCGAAACTGGCTATATCCGCCGAATTCTGGCACTTTGCCCAGAGTGGCGAAGCGCTAAGCGAACAAGAGCAGGCTGTGCTGGCGCAACTGCTCACTTACGGTGCAGCAGTGCACCCCTCTGAGCCAGAGGGCGAGCTCTTTCTGGTGACGCCGCGTCTGGGCACCTTGTCGCCTTGGGCGTCCAAGGCCAGCGATATTGCCCAGCATTGCGGGCTGGAAAAAATCCGCCGCATCGA
>NZ_JBOFOO010000132.1:0-4844 GCF_051659485.1 Craterilacuibacter sp.
GAGCGTGAAGTCAGCATCCCGCTGCCGAAAGGCGGCATGGTCGGTATTGATCTGGGCATCGCCCGCTTTGCCACCTTGAGCGATGGCAGCTTCATCGCTCCGGCCAATAGCTTCAAACGGCATCAAGCTCGCTTGCGTAAAGCGCAGCAGGCCTTGAGCCGGAAAACCAAGTTCTCGAACAACTGGAAGAAGGCGAAAGCCCGCGTCCAGAAGCTTCATGCCCGTATCGGCAACGTCCGCAAATACTTCCTGCACCAAGCCTCAACCCGCATCTGTGAAAACCAAGCGATTGTCTGTGTTGAGGATTTGAAAGTGCGGAATATGTCGAAATCTGCGGCGGGTGATGCCGAACAACCGGGGCGAAAGGTAAAACAGAAGTCTGGCCTGAACAAAGCCATTTTGGATCAAGGCTGGGGCGAGTTCAGGCGGCAACTGGACTACAAGCTGGCATGGAAAGGTGGACACCTGATTGCCGTACCACCGCACCATACCAGCCAGACTTGTCCGAATCCGGCCTGTGGCCATATCTCGAAACTGAACCGCCAAACTCAGGCACGGTTTTGCTGTGTCGAATGCGGCTACGAGAACCATGCCGATACCGTCGGCGCGATCAATATTTTAAGGGCGGGATACGCCCGGCTAGCCTGTGAAGTGAGCGGCGCAGTAACACCGCCAGCAGCAGAAACCCACCGAAGCGAGCTAGCCGCGTAAGCGACTAGACGCAGTAGGAATCCCCGTCCTTTCCAGTCTCAAGACCGGCTCGCACAAGCGAGAGGGCGGGGAGGATGTCAATGGTAGAGCGGATTGTACGGATCTATTGCCATACCATTTTTACGGACGGTGTTCCATACCGGGTAGGTGTGCAGTTCATCACGCAGCGTGGCCGCGAGTGAAGAGTAATCCTTGGCATTGCGCTGGCAGGAATAGGCGCGCAGTAGTGCGACTTTGGCGGCCGTATTTTTAGGGTCATGCTTGACGGTATCGCGCAGCACCATAATGGCATCGTCAACACGTCCGTAGTGCATGAAAACTTCAGCTTCCCCTACCGGATCGATGCCGCGCTTGCGTGGAGAAACATAACTGAGTTGACGCCACAATTTGCGTGCGCTGTTGACACTGGCTTGACCCGCGAGTCCTGCTATGGCACTGAACATGCTATTTCCCCCCTTAGCGAATGGCTAAAGCAAGATTACCAGCCTGATAGATTAGTCTCAATCGCTTGCCACATTAATTTGCAGGTAAAGGGAACTATTGTTGTATAAAACGACCAGTTAGTGTTGCATCGAGGATATTGTCCGACAATGTGGCCAGTTTGGCCTGTCCAATGGTGCTCATTAATACATAGCGAACACTACCGTTTGTTACTTTTTTATCATGTGCCATCAATGACTTCCAGCGCACTAGCCCCAGATCTGGTGCCGTCACCGGCAAGCCTGCCGCCTGCAATAAGATGCGGATACGCTGTACCTCTTCTTCACGCATATCACCGGATAAACGCGAGGCTTCTGCCGCCAGCAGCATGCCTGCAGCGACGGCTTCACCGTGCAGCCAGATGCCAAAGCCCAGTCCGGCTTCGATCGCGTGGCCAAAAGTGTGGCCCAGGTTGAGCAGGGCGCGGATGCCGCTTTCTTTCTCGTCCTGACCGACAATATCGGCTTTCATGCGGCAACAGTGCTCGACGGTATACGCCAGTACATTCTTGTCGCGCGCCAGCAGCGCCGGCATGTTTTGTTCCAGATAGGCAAAAAATGCCGCATCACCCAGTAAGCCATATTTGATGACCTCGGCCAGCCCCGCCGATAGCTCGCGCTGGGGCAGGGTATCGAGCAGATCCATGTCGGCGATCACCGCTTTGGGCTGGTAGAAGGCACCTATCATGTTCTTGCCGCGCGGATGGTTGATGGCCGTCTTGCCGCCTACCGAGGAGTCAACCTGCGCCAGCAAGGTGGTCGGAATCTGGATAAACGGCACACCGCGCTGGTAGCAGGCAGCGGCAAATCCCGTCATATCACCGATGACCCCGCCACCCAGGGCCAGCAGCGTAGTCTTGCGCTCGCAGCCTTGCTCCAGCAGTACGTCGAAAATCCGGTTCAGCGTATCCCAGGTCTTGAAGTCTTCACCATCGGGCAGCACGATCTCCAGCGAGCTGACACCCTGCGCGGCCAGCGCCTGTTTCAGGCGTGCAAGATAGAGCGGCGCGACGGTGGTGTTGCTGATGATGGCAACCTTGTTTTGTGCCAGATGCGGTGCAATCAGTTCGCCCTTGTCCAGCAGCCCTTGGCCGATATGAATGGGGTAGCGGGTGTCGGGTAAAACGAGGTCAAGAGTTCTCATGCTGGCGGATGTTCCGGATGCGATCCCTGAAGGCGGGATAGCCTGTCTTCCAGCTGGCAGACCAGCAGGCTGACGTTTTGTTGGGTGGTATCGATGACGATATCGGCGATTTCGCGATATAGCGGATCGCGTTCGGCAAACAGGGCTTCAAGCTTGGCACGCGGATCTGCAGTTTGCAGCAAGGGGCGGTTGGTGCAGTACTGGGTACGGGTCAGGATATCGTCGATGCTGGCGCGCAGATAGATGACCGTGCCATGGCTGGCCAGTAACTGGCGGTTGACCGGGCTCAGGATGGCGCCGCCACCGGTGCCCAGCACGATATCGCGCTGCTGTACCAGTTCGGAAATCACCAGCGTTTCGCGTTCGCGAAAACGGCGTTCGCCCTCGATGTCGAAGATGGTCGCAATGCGCACGCCGGTGCGCTGCTCGATCTCGTAATCCGAGTCATAGAAGGTCTTGCCGCTGCGCCTTGCCAGCGCACGACCTACGGTGGTCTTGCCGGCACCCATCAGGCCGACCAGGAATAAATTGCCTGCCAGTTTCATGGCAGGCATTGTATCGGATGTCATTGTGCGTTGTCGCCGGCTTAGCGGATCAAAACATCACTTTCCACAATACGTGGAGTGATAAAGACCAGCAGTTCGCGGCGCTCGTTCTTGCGCGAATTGCTGCGGAACAGATGGCCCAGTACCGGAATATCCCCCAGTAGCGGGATCTTGCTGACGGTATCGCTCTCGTCCTGAATGTAGATGCCGCCGATGACCACGGTATTGCCATCGCCAATGCGCACTTGGGTCTTGACTTCGCGCTTGTCGATAGACGGCTCGCCATTGACGGTTTGCGTGAAGTTGGCTGCATCCTTATTGACCTGTACATCAAGGATGATCTCGTTGTCCGGCGTAATCTGCGGGGTGACATCCAGCACCAGATTGGCCTCCTTGAACTCGGTGGTCGTTCCGCTATCGCCACTGCTCGACTGGTATGGGATCTCGATACCTTCCTTGATCACCGCCTTGGTGCGGTCGGCAGTCAGTACCCGTGGGCTGGATACGATCTTGCCAATGCCCTGAGTCTGCATCGCCTGCAGTTCGAGTCCGATAATGGAGCTGGCGCCTTTAAATATCATGCCCAGCGTACCGCCTTGCAAGCCTGCTGGTAGGTTGATATTGGGTGTTGAAGGTAATGTTTGGGTTCCATTGCCTGTGCCTGGAAGTGGTGTTCCTCCATTCGGGCCATAGCCAGATCCGACAGAAGTATCCCCCCCTATCTTGGCAAAGCCCAGCTTGATGCCCAGATCGCGCTGGAAACTGTCGTTGACCTCGACGATGCGCGCCTCGATCAGTACCTGCTTGGACGGTTTGTCAATGATGGCCAGTACCGCCCGGATTTCATCCAGTACCGGCGGTTTTTCGCGCACGATCAACTGGTTGGTCTTGGGGTCGGCATAGGCTGATGCCTTCATGCCGTTATTGCTGCTGTTGACCTGCGCGCTTGTGTTTTTTTCCTTGCTGTCGATATCGACCAGACCGGCGATGGCAGCCATCACTTCTTCTACCGTACGGTATTTGATCTGGAATACTTCGGTAATCAGTGGTTCTTGCAGGCTGGTCGCTTCCTTGGCTTCTGCGGCCTGTTTGGCCAGCGCGATCATGTCCGCCTGCGGCGCAATGCGGATCACATTTCCGATCTGGCGCTTGGCCAGTCCTTTTTGCTGCAGCACGATGTCCAGTGCCTGATCCCAGGGTACATCCTTCAGGCGCAGGGTCATGGTGCCGGTGACGGTGTCGCCGGTGACCAGATTGAAACCGGCAAATTCGGCCAGCGTTTGCAGCACGGCGCGGACTTCGACGTTCTGGAAGTTCAGCGATAGTTTCTCGCCCTTGTAGACGGATTTCCCCAGCGCCATCAGTGCAGCATTGGCCTGCTCGCTGGAGATCTTGCGCACCTCCACCACCAACTGCTTATTGGCCTGATAGGACGAGAACTCCCATTCACCGGTATTTTGCAGCACGATACGGCTGCTCTTACCCTGATTATTGGCCGCTATGCTCTGCACCGGGGTGCCAAAGTCGGTGACATCCAGCCGCCGTTCCAGACGGCGTGGCAATGGTGCGCCCAGATTGATGATCAGGCTCTTGCCGCTGCGGCTAACATCGGTGCTGCTGTTGGCATTGGGTAGGTCGATCACGACCCGGCCCGAGGCATCGCTGCCGCGCCGAAAATCAATCTGGCCAACCTCGGCACTGGATGCTGCCATGGTGGCCGGCATACTGACTGGGCGTTCAAGTACCGGTGCCGTGATGCTGGCAGCGAGCGGGCGCGCCTCGACATTGCCTAGCGTAACCAGTACGCGATTACCTTCGACCCTGGCCTGATAAGCGCTGGCCTTGGCTAGCGAGAGCACGATGCGGCTGCGATCGCCGGCGGCAACGACAGTCGCGTTATTGAGCAAGGGGCCTGGCAGGGCGACCTGTGGCTGTGGCAGCGCGCTGCCGGTGTCGCTGAAATCG